>CALCDS010000091.1 GCA_937900065.1 uncultured Clostridiaceae bacterium
ATGATTTATCGTAATTATATAAATCGTGTATGAGTGTAACTTTACTGTTTCTGTCACTGGCTATATATAAATCGTCCGATTCATCTGCCACAATCCCATAGGGTCTTGGTCCGATTTTAATCTCTTTTATTATCTGGCAGTTATCCCCATCAATAATTGAAACTGTTCCTGCATTTAAGTGAGATACATAATAGACCGTCCCTTTGGCCGCTTCCAACATGGATTCTTCTTCATCCCCTCATTTTGTTCATACTTAAAAGTATGCTTGTATCTATTTTATTATGCGGCAAAAGTTGAGTAAGGCCGGAAAAACCGGCCTTACTCAACTAATTCATAAGTTTGATTTTTACCATCCGATATAATTTTATATATCGAACTAGGATAAATATTGTTCCTTTTTAATTCTTTTTGTACGATTTCCATATCAATCTCTTTAAACTTTACTGCTTGAGTACAGCTTACAGCAATTTTATCCGGAGCGGAAACAAGTTTTGCCTTTATCTGCTTTTTCAGTAGGCGGTCATATATATAAAGCGCCCTATGATGTGAGGTGAATACCATTATATAGTTATAATCTTCAGCCTTCATGCTCTGCACCTCTTAGTCCATTGCAATTTAATTTACAGCAAAGATACTGCTTCTATATTATATGTTTTATAGAGCAATGAATGATTTTATGTCCCTCCGTTTTTTTTCTTTAACAATCTATCCATAAAGGATTGGTTTTTAACTTCGATTTGTTCTTTGAGCTGTGCAATCTCTTCCTCTTTTTGTGCCAGTTGCTCTTTAAAATTTGCATTTAAAGTTTCCTTTGATGACAACTGTTGCTTTATCTTTTCCAATTCCTTGGCAATATTCTGATTCATTTCCAAAAATATATTGCAGTTCTCTTCCGTCTTTATTTTTTGTTCCGTGATTTTAGCGATATTTTCCTCATATTCCTTTAGGAGTCTCTGCTTACTTTGTAATTGCATATTAAGAGAAGCAAGCGTTTTTTCCAAAGTGCTGTTCGAGGTTTTTGCCCTCATAAGCTCTTCCTTTATAACTTCAATATCGGCCCCGTCCCTTTGCATAGGTTGAGATATTTGATGCTCGGAAACATCTAATGAATACGGCACGTCTCTTATAAATTCATCCGGCACAAACAGATGCATATCCGGTTCGTCAGTTCCATAAACCCGGCCGGCTCTAAGACTAGTGCCATAATTCATAAAGCAGTCATACCCTTTAAGAGGCGAGATACTTACGCTCTCTACAAAAACAGGTTCATCCCACTTGTCGCCGCTAAATGACGAGTAGTATATTGCGCCCGATTTTAACCAGCATGCATATAATTTGTTATCATGGATGACTAGAGCAGGCTCTTCAATATCGCTGCCGCTTTCATAAACATTGAATTTTCGAATATACTGGTTGACATCTATATAAACGCTCTCTAAAAAATAAGAAGAATATTCTTTTGATTTATTCAATATATGAATTTCTTGCTGATTGCCAAGCACCTCAAAACCGATGTCAGTGCCTTTGATTCCATAAAGCCTTTCACTAGCTCCCCACCTACCGTTTTTAAAAGTGCAGTGGTTTACGCCAGCCTCATCTCCTTCATCTGTGATAAAGAACATCTCCAGATTTCTTCCTTTTATATAAACCGCATAATATTTTGCTGCATCGGGCACCAAAATGATGTCTGATATAGCATTTACTAGTGTTTCTTTCCCGTTCCATATGCAATGTGATAATATTCCGTGATCACTGCCGTCATTATCCGCTAATATATAAAATATATGCATTTGTCCGCCTATAAGTTCAATCCTCAAATCCCGTATTTCAAACTCATCACTTTTTATATGATAAAGACTAGTACCGACCCATTGCTTATCCTTCATTGTACAATACATAAGATCGCCGCTCGAGGTACTGTATATAATATGGATGTTCCACTCCTCATCAATATAGATTGCAAAACACAATACATCCACAGCTACCAGACTATTTTTGGTCCACTTTCCCTCTTCATACATGATTTTATAAGATAATTCATTGCTCTGGTTTAAAGAAAACTTCCATATGTTATTTGTATTATCGACAAACAGCCAGGGATATACAGCTCGCAATGTACACACCCCCATATATAAAATTATATTTTCCAA
>CALCDS010000092.1 GCA_937900065.1 uncultured Clostridiaceae bacterium
GATGCTCAAAAATCAACACTATACTTTACTTTATAGTATAGTTATTATACTTTATAATATAGCTATTTTAAAGGCTAGGAATCTTTTTATCAACCAGGCATATTTATGCGAGATTCAAAATTGATTCGCACCTTGCTACAAAATATTATAAACCATATGTTCTAATGCTTCAAATGTTGAGCCCAAGTCGATATGTCAAATCCTCTTCCAGCCGTTGTTACGATTATTTCCCCGTCAATATCTGTCCTATAAAGCTTTATGCCGCTCTTTTCAACCATGTCCACCACTTCTATCGACGGATGCCCGAAGTTATTTTTGCCGACACATATCACGGCTGCATCAGGATCCACTTTTTTTAAGAATTCATCATTTATTGAACCACTGCTTCCATGATGAGGTATCTTTAAAACATCTGATTTTAAAGTGTAATCAGCCATATCGTTTTTGGTAAAACTTTCAGCATCACCTGTAAAAAGTGCTGAAAAATCCTTATATACAAGTTTTATAACAAGAGATGAATCGTTTTCATCCAAACTTTCAACTTCAGGATTCAACACATAAAGTAGAACGTCATCCTCAACCTTTATAACATCGCCCTTTTTAACGTTTATTACATCTTCTTTGCAAACAAGCCCATTTTCAATGATTGCTTCATAACCTTTGCGCTGCAAAACTTCGGGCTTTACAAACTTCTCCACTTCAAAGCTTTTCATAACAGGCACCAGCCCTAGAAAATGGTCATGATGGCTGTGGGTCGATATCATCATGTCTATCTTTTTTATGCCGTGTTTTAAAAGATACGGCTTTAAAACCTCCTCGCCTATGTCAAAATCGGAATAAGGCGTTTCTATCTTTCCTCCGCCATCTATCAGTACATGCTTCCCATCAGGGGTCGATACCAGTATGCTATCCCCCTGTCCGATATCTATGAAGCTTATTTTAAGCATGCCTTTAGGCACTCCGATAATAATATGCATCATGATCATGCATGCTGCAGCCAAAGCGATCATGTATTTGTATTTTCCTTTTATGAACCCTATAAAATAAACGGTTTTTATCCTGTGTATAAAATCACTGCAAAGAGCAAGCAGCAGCCCATAATAAAGAAGCATCTCAAAAATGGAAGGTGATGTCATATTTAAACTAGCCCATGAAATTGAACTTATGGTTTCAGATACTTTCAATATCGCGCCGCCGATTCCTCCAGCGATGCTTCCTATTGCCGATGCTAAATCGGGCAGTACAAATCCCGCGGTCAAGACTGCAATCGACAATATAGTAAAAAGCGAAACAAGGGGCACTATAAAAACATTCGAGATAATCGAGAGCGTTGAAACAGTATTAAAATGATATGCTATCATAGGAGTTATCCCAATCTGCACGGAAATGGAGGCCGCAAGCATATCTCCTGCGACAATGGGAAGCTTTGTTTTTATCTTTTTAAGCTTTGGAAATATCAAAATGATCGACAGCACGGATAGAAATGACAGTTGAAATCCGATATCCATTATTGAAAGCGGATTTGATATGAGTATTGCCAGGCATGAAATGGAAAGCGACGTCAACTTATCAGAATCACGGTTCAGCAATATTTTCCCGATTAAAGACACGGATGCCATTATAAAAGCCCTGACAACCGACGCACTCCATCCTGAGATTATCGTATATAAAAGCAGCAACGATAGTATTGCAAATGTCTTGGCGCGTTTGTGATGATTTATGAAAAAAAGCGCATGATTCAATATATAATACAAAAGCCATATGTTATATCCTGATACTGCAAATATATGGATTATGCCTGCCTTTTCAAAGGAAATATATTGAGAATCGCTTATTTTCGATGTGTCTCCAAAAATAACCCCCTTGGCAATTGCATAAGAGTCCTTGTCAACATACCTTTCAATAACAGCTTCGCACTTATATTTTATATTGTATGCAAATTTTTGGAGGGATCTTTTGGCTGATGGGGCGGATTCTATTTTTGAAGAATAATCTGCGATCAGAGTTCCTGATATTCCCTCTGTAAAAAGAGTTTCCTGGTAATTTGCCATATCCGTATTCTTGTAAATGTTTCCGCTTTCAAACTTTCCCGATATTTTAACACTATTATATGGAATGACATACTTAGGATCATTATTGTAATCGATGACATTTATTTTGCAGTCTATATTATCGTATATTCCATCGACTTCATAAGAATCCGCATATAATGTATATTTCACAGTGTTTCCGGTATTTGTTATGTCTCCTGATATAATGCCATTGACAGTGACATTCCTGCCTTTTAATTTTTGATACTGCTTTTCCATGGTCTTATATGAAAATGAATACGCAAAAATAGATGATAAAAATATGCATATATAGATGAGAAGATATGCTTTCCTGTACCTGAAATACATATGCAGGGACAATACATATGAAAATGCCATCGCCAATAAAAAAAATAGAGGCTCCGGTTTTATCGCAGCACCAACCAGCAGCCCGCAGCAGTATATGATCGCAATCGATAACAAAACTCTATGCATATCTATATTTTGTCTACAAGGCGGGGAAGTTTTAAAGTTCCTTCTATCTGGCTGTTATCAAGATAGTCAAGCCTGGCTCGTATTGTGACGATATGGGTATTCCTGTTGATATCTATGTTTACATTTGAATAACTTCCATCGTCTCCATGGTATGATAAGTACTGCTCTAGTATGTCTTCTGCAGCTTTTTTATCAAGCTCCTCATATATTTCAAAGTATTCCTTTTCAGGCAGTTTTAATATTATCTTATAACCACTCTCCATTCTCTGCCTTGCCACCAATATGCTGTTTAACATATGCATCCCTCCCTCCTTTATTATTTCCATGTTTAGAGTAATATAACAATTAATAAAGGATTAAGATGACTTTTGTTGGATTTCGTTCATATGCATAATTTGTGATGTGATATAAATTTGAGCCGGTTTAGCGTCTGAAAGTTATATATAGCATAAAAGGCAGCGCAAGCGCTGCCTTTTGGCTGTTTATGCTCTTGCAACAACGGTTCCGCACATATTTCAATTTTGGCATAGTAAAATCATTCGTGCACACAAGAGTATGTCATAAACAACCGGAAAATATATTATACCCTTTTAAGGGTTATATGTCTTAAATCAATTATACCATACGATATATTTGTCTTCATTTATAAACTTATTCCAGTAATGGAACAATCAAGCCATAAAAATACGCTCAGTGATGTTTAAAATCAATATCCGGCCAGGATAAATATATTCACTTAAAGGAGTATTTAGAAGCTCATATTATGAAAATGCCTGAGCTGCCTATAATATCGAACTCATTATTACACTTTAAAAGCACGGCAACCGTATATTCACCTTTTTTTGCAAAGTTTATATTCTGCCATTTTGTCTTTGCTCTGATTACATTTTCTTCAACGTAAATCATGCTTTCCTCAGATTCTTTAATCAATATGCGGTCTGGATTTAGTATCTGTATTTTAAACTTAGTTATGCCATTTGGAATGCCTTGTATGACCATATATGTGTAGAATTTCTTCATAAAACCTCCAAAGGCAGCTGTAAAAGGATTGCATATGTATAGTTTGTTCTCTCCCTGGGTTATGTTTTCACAGGAAATGATGTTGCACACGGGTATTTTCAATGCAATGGCCATGGGAATCTCCTCCGTGATGTTAATATTTACCATAAATATTATACAACATATTTCCATATATATCCATAATAATATTTGCCAAGCCTACTCGTTTGGGCAATC
>CALCDS010000093.1 GCA_937900065.1 uncultured Clostridiaceae bacterium
TTTGTTTTGCATACAAAATATGCCGCAATCGTTATGATTGCGGCATATTTTATGCTGCTTTTACCATTCTGCTTTTGTACCATCGTAGTTTTTCCAGTTTGGATTGCTCCATTCGAGTCCCTCGGCTGAAACCGCTTTTACTTTGTCTTCATCTATAATCAGGCCTAAACCCGGTTTGCTTGGAAGATCGACAAATCCGTCCTTATACTGGAATATCTCCTTGTTTTCAACGAAATCAAGAAGATCGAATCCTTTGTTATAGTGGATACCAAGGGATTGCTCTTGAATGAATACATTTGGACTGCATGCATCGACTTGAAGAGTTGCAGCCAGCGCGATCGGGCCGTAAGGTGCGTGCGGCGCAGCCGCAATATCATAAGCCTCAGCCATGGCAATGATCTTTCGAGTCTCCAATATGCCGCCTGTCAGGGCAACATCAGGCTGTATGATATCGATATATCCGCTGCTTAACAGCTGTTTGAATCCCCACCTCGTGTATACCCTTTCTCCTGTTGCAAGGGGAGTGGTGACATGCTCTGAAACTTCCTTGAATGCTTCTGCATTATCGCATAATACAACTTCTTCCAGAAACATCGGGCGGTATGGCTCCAGCGCTTTTGCAAGCACTTTGGCCATCGGTTTATGCACTCTTCCGTGAAAATCAATGCCTATATTTAAACCCGTGCCGAATTTTTCCCTGAGAGCTGCGACACGCTCTACCACTTCGTCTATTTTCTTAAGACTGTCGATATAATGCATCTCTTCGGTTGCATTCATCTTTACAGCATCAAATCCACGGTCAACCCTGTCTTGTGCTCCATCAACCACATCGCTTGGACGGTCTCCGCCAATCCATGAATATACTTTTATTTTATTCCTTGCAGCTCCGCCGAGCAGTTCATAGATAGGTGCATTATAATACTTGCCTTTGATGTCCCATAATGCCATTTCGATTCCTGAAATTATGGTCATATTGATTGGGCCGCTTCTAAAGAATACGCGGTACAATTCCTGCCATAACCCTTCGATCTCCAAGGGATTGCGTCCCATTATCCTTTTTGCCATTTCCTTTGCTCCAGCTACAACTGTTTCCGTTTTTGTACCTGATATCATTTCACCCCAGCCTTCAATGCCGTTGTCAGTGGTGATCTTAATGAATATCCATCTTGGTTTTACTGAATATATTTTTACGTCTGAAATTTTCATTTTAGTGTCCCTTCTATCCTTTACATGATATATAAATAGGTACCTATATATTTCTAAGGCTATGGTAAAGTATAA
>CALCDS010000094.1 GCA_937900065.1 uncultured Clostridiaceae bacterium
AGCATGGCGAAATCATAGAGCGGGGCGACCACGATGATTTGATGAAGCAAAGAGGGCGCTATTATGCTTTGAATACAGGTGCAATAGAATTGGATTAAATATTATAGGGCCTCTACCAAGAGGCCCTATAATATTATCTTTGCCTTTCTTTTCGCATTGTAAGCAGGCTTTGCAGTATGATAAAGAATGCAAGGAGAGCCGCGATAATTATTTTTGACCACCAGGAAGACAGTGTGCCTTGGAAGGAAACAAAGGTTTCTATTGTTGCCTTTATCAATACTCCAAATAATGTTCCGAATACGTTGCCGACACCGCCGGTTAGCGGAGTGCCTCCTATAACGGTCGCGGCAATGGCTTCCATTTCAAATCCCTTGGCAAGCTCTACAAATGCTCCTGTTGTGTTGAGGCAAAATGCAACGCCTCCTAGTGAGGCAAGAAATCCGTTTATGATATAAACCAGAAATTTTATACGTTTTACATTGAGCCCCATAAGCATTGCCGATTGTTCACTGCCTCCTACCGCATATATCGAACGCCCGAATTTGGTGTACCTTAGCATGATGAAGGCAAGAACAAGAATAATCAGAGCAGCTGCTACCGTGGGATATACGTATGGGTAAATCATTACACCCCTTTTGTTCAGTGAGCCGCCAAACGGCAAATACATCTTGTGCTGGGCGATTGACAAAAAGGTCTTGTTGGTTATGGTAATCATCTCAAGGCTGATGACGGCGGTAAGGCCCCGCGCGAAAAACATGCCGGCAAGTGTTACAATAAATGGCTGAAGCTTCATATATGCAATAAACCAGCCCTGTATAGCACCGAATGCTATGCCGAACAGCAATACGATTGCGATGGCAGGCAGCGCGTCTATTTTGCCCTTCTCCATCATGGAGGCAAGCATCATGCATGTGACGGCTACCACCGAGCCTACCGATATATCTATGCCGGCTATGATGAGCACCATTGTCATGCCTACGGAAGTGATGATAAGACCTGCATTGCTTATGAGCAAATTTAAAAATACCTGCATGTTGCCGAAATTCTTATCTTTATATACAAAAAGTCCTGCTATGTACATGACCACGAATAATGCAACCGTAACGAATAAAAGAAAGTTGTGCCCTAGGAGTTTTTCCTTGATGAGGCTCATGACTTTTTTGTGTTCAAACCGCTGCCAGCGAAGCTCTGTATCATTCATTTAGTTTGCCTCCCTTGCCGAGCGTCCGGAAGAAATCCCGGACTTTATCATATAATACCATCTTTTGGGTTCAGGCGACTGCAGTGCTACGATGATTATCACAACTATCGCCTTGTAGAGTGGGAGCTGATCGGCAGACACATGCATTGCGTAGAGCGTCGTTGTAAGCGCCTGTATGGTAATTGCTCCAATTACACTGCCAAACAGTGAGAATTTGCCACCTGAAAGGCTGTTCCCGCCTATAGCTACAGCAAGTATGGCGTCGAGTTCTACATTCAGTCCTACGTTGTTGGCATCGATTGACGCAGTACGCGATACCGATATAAGACCGGCTCCTGCGGCGCACACGCTGCAAAATACATAGGTGAAAAACGTGATCATTTTTGAATTAAGTCCTACGAGATGGCTTGCTTTTGGATTGATTCCAACGGATTGAATAAACATGTTAAGTGAAGTATATTTAAGTGTCAACCATGTGATTAAAATTACGAATGTCGCTACGAAGCAGGGTGTTGGAATAGGAACATTAGGCAGGAAGGAACCGAGATATTGAAATTGGACGGGTTTAACATATAGTATGAAGCTTCCTGTGATAAGCTGGGCTATGCCCCTGCCTGCCGTGAAAAGAATAAGCGTAGCGACCATCGGCTGAACGCGCATGTAGGAAACGAGGAAACCATTGAAGGCACCGCATACCATACCAGCAATAAGCGGAAGCAGCAGGCTGATGATGTATGGCATCCGATAGCTTTCGCCGGTGCCGAGCACGGCTACGCATACAGCTCCTGCAAGTGCGCTGACAGCTCCTACCGATATGTCAGTTCCTCCTGAAGATGCCACCACTAGCGTCATTCCAACGGCCATGATTATAAGCCCGCTGGAGCGGTTTATTATGTCTATGATAAAGCCGTATAGCACGCCGTTTTGTATCGTGATTTTAAAGAAAGATGGTGTTTGAATAAGGTTTACGATAAGAACTAAAAGCAAGCAAACTAGTGGCAGAAACAGAGGATGATTTATAATATGTTTTGATTTTATATTTGACTTTTTCATGATGCGTTTCCTCCGGCTATGGCTTTCATTATGTTTTCCTGGGTTATCTCATTATTCGAAAGTTCCCCGACTTTTGAGGAGTCGCGCATTACAACCATACGGTTGCAGGTACGCAGCATTTCTTCGATTTCAGAGGATATGAATATCACCGCTTTTCCCTCCTTTGCGAGGTTTACTATAAGGCGCTGGATTTCATTTTTTGTGCCTATGTCTATGCCGCGCGTAGGTTCATCCAATATAAGAAAATCAGGATTGGTAAGCAGCCAGCGCGCGAGTACGACTTTTTGTTGATTGCCTCCGCTAAGCCGCTTTACAGGTGCTTCACGGTCAGATGCTTTGATTTTGAGAATATCCATATAGCGGTCGGTAAATTCCTCTTGTTCCTTTTTCCCAAGCAGCCGGAAAATACCCTTTCTAGCTTGCAGTGCAAGCACTATATTTTCCCGTACCGAAAGGTCGCCTATGACGCCTTCTTCTTTGCGGTTTTCAGGCAAAAACGCTATGCCTGATCGTACCGCATCAAGCGGGGCGCGGATATCGAGCTTTTTATCGTTCATCTTAAGCTCGCCTGTATCCGGTTTATCGGCGCCATATATAACCCGCGCAAGCTCACTGCGTCCGGAGCCAAGCAACCCTGAAATGCCTATGACATCGCCCTTGGATACGTTAAGGTCGAATGGCTTTACTTTACCTGTGCAGCCGAGTCCCCTTGCTTCTATTACAGTTGCAGCATTATCCTCTTCTGTGCCTGCCTCATGACGCTTGATTTCAGCAAGCCCTTCAAAGTCCTTGCCCATCATCCGGGCTACAAGTTGAACTCGGGGAAGATTACCGACTTCATACTCTCCAACAAGCTCGCCGTTTCTGAGCACGGTTATACGGTCGCATATTTTATAGACCTGTTCTATAAAATGAGTTACGAATATGATTCCTAAGCCGCACTCTTTCAGCTTTCTCATGATTGAAAAAAGCTTCTCAACTTCCGAATCATCGAGGCTTGAGGTTGGTTCATCCAGGATGAGTACTCGTGAGGATATATCAACCGCCCTTGCAATTGCAACCATTTGCTGAATAGCCAGTGAATAATTGTCGAGGGTCGATGTGACGTCAATGTTGATATCCAGGGCCTCAAAAGCTTCTTTTGCTTTCTTGTACATGGTTTTCCAATCAATGGCGCCGTGTTTTTGCGGCTGTCTTCCAAGAAAAAGATTTTCAGCGACAGAAAGGTTGGGACACAGATTGATTTCCTGATATACTGTGCTTATGCCGTTTAACTGTGCTTCCTGAGGAGAACGGTTGATTATGGGTTTACCGGCGATTCTTATTTCTCCCGATTCAAATTCTTCGGCTCCTGTAAGCACTTTTATCAATGTGGATTTTCCGGCACCATTTTCGCCCATCAGAGCATGGATTTCTCCGGCTCTAAGGGTAAAATCAACATTAGAGAGTGCTTTTACTCCAAGGAAACTCTTGCTTATATGGTGCATCGTAAGGATTTCGCCACCAATTTTCATAAAGGATCCATCCCTTCAAAAGAATCCGCCGAAGAACCCTGTATGGTTCTTCGGCGGATTCTTCATCAATTAAGATTATTCACTTTAATGTTTGTATATCAATATGCGCGTTTTCCAATGATGCTGGCAGCATCTTTGGCATAGAATACATCTTCGTCGACATATGCAATCTTGTCAACACTCTCTCCGGCCTCAAGAGCTTTGATCAGTTTTTCAACGCGGGGGCCGTGGAGGGGATTGCATTCAACGTCCACATCAATGTCGCCTGCAATCATAGCTTCAAAAGCGGCATGTACGGCATCAAATGAAACAATGGTTATGTCGCCTTTAGGCCCGCAAGTCTTACCTGCCGCTTTAATAGCTTTAACTGCGCCAAATGACATGTTGTCGTTTTCGGAAATTACAACATCTATGTCCGGGTATGATTTAAGGAAGGACTCCATAACTTCCTGGCCCTTTTCCTGCGTGAAGTCTCCAGACTGTTTATCAAGCATTTTCCAATTCTTATGAGCTGCCATCTTTTCGGCAAAACCATCTGTACGTCCTATCTGAGCTGAAGAACCCATGGTGCCTTGAAGAGTGACGATGTTAATCTCCTGGGTGTCAGGAATCCCTTTTGACTTGAGGACATTCTCAAGCGCGGTAACGGCATCGTAACCTTCCTGCTTGAAGTTGGAGCCTACCCATGCGGTAAAGAGGCTGTTGTCATTTGTTTGAATCATGCGGTCAACGATTATGACGGGAATCCCTGCAGCCTTGGCTTCGCCTAAGACCGTATCCCAACCGGCTTCGGTATTGGGGGCAAGGACTATGTAGTCGACATCTTTCTGGATAAAGTCTCGGATAGCGGTAATCTGCTTATCTGTTTTTTGCTGGGCATCGACCATCTCGAACTTATAACCCTTTGCCTCAGTAAAGGTTTCCTGCATTGATTTAGTGTTAGCCATACGCCAGTCGGATTCTGCACCCACTTGAACAAAACCGACATAGATGGATTTGCTTTTTTCGTCTGTTCCGGTATCTGAGGAATCGTTGGAAACAGGTGCTTTATTGTTTCCACATCCTGCAAGTGACATGAACATCATGATGGCTAGTATAACAGCAGCAGTCTTTTTAAAAATCCTCATCTCATTCCATCTCCCATTTGAATATTTGTGAAAGCCAGCTATGTTCTGTGGCTTACAACCCAATTGTATAAATATTCCTGGGTCACTTCAATGAAGTATCTTTTGCACTTTTTTGAATATTTTATCAATTTACTATTTTAAGGTTGAATATTTTTGGATTCAGTATGAATAATTTATGATCTGGATTTTTTAAAAGGAATTTTGACTTTTACACATGTGCCTTTGCCATATTCACTTTCTATTGAAATTCCATAGTGTCCGCCGAATTTAAGTTTGATGCGTTCATTTACATTATAAAGACCGTAGGAGTCATGTTTTGGATAAATATTTGTGCTGCCGGCCGGTTTGTCAAGCAGTGCGATCACCTGATTGAGCCTTTCGCGATTCATGCCTATGCCGTTGTCAGCCACTGAAATAATGATATCATCGCCTGCATTTGCCGCGTTTAAGGTAATCTTACCCTTGCCTCTTCGATTTTTGATCCCATGGTAGAGTGCATTTTCAACAAGGGGCTGTAGAGTGATTTTGGGTATGATGGCCTCCATGAGTGAGTCCGGAAAATCGATATCGTATTCAAGTATATCCTGGTACCTCACCTGCTGAATTTGCAGGTAACTGTGCACATGGCGTTCCTCTTCTCGCAAAGTGACCATCCCGTCGCCGTGGTTAAGCGAAGTGCGAAAAAAGTTTGAAAGGGATTTTACCATCTTAACTACCTGGTCCTGTTTGCCGGATTCTGCAAGCCAGATTATTGTATCCAGTGTATTATAAAGAAAGTGTGGATTGATTTGGGATTGCAACAGTTCAAGCTCAGCTTCGCGCAAATTTGTCTCATCGGTTTTGACGGCTGCCAATAGGCTGTCGATCTTTTCGATCATGCTGTTTAGCGAATCGCTTAACTTTCTCACCTCAATACCGCTTGTAACTTTGGCACACACTGTCAAATCCCCCTTTGCTACTTCATTGGTTACATCAATCAGATGATGAATGGGCTTGACAATGCTGTTTGGAATTGCAAATGACAAAAAAAGCGCTGCAGATGCCAGTGCAACGAATCCGACAAAGCTGAACATGGTTATATTGTTAAGGCTTGCTGACAATTTTGAACGCACCTGTTCCATGCTCTTTGTTTCATAATAGGTATATTCCAGTACATTGGATTGAATCAGCGCCGTAACGAGCTGCACATCATTTTCCCATATATTGATATTGTCGTCGTAATGGCCACTTATTATCTTGTTATTTTCAATCCTCTTCACATATTTCTCAAGGTTGCCCAAAAGTTTCATGATGCTTTCGGCACGGCGCCTGTTATCCTTAAGGCTCGCATTTTTAATAAGATCGGATACAATGTCCCGGCCGGATTCAATGCTGGCATACGGATTTTCTTCCTGAAATGTAGAATGTCCTGCTATTAGTAGGTATATCTTATAATCGAAATCTTTTTTAAAATTAATACTGAAACGCCCGGCTTCGGAAGCATTTGCAATAATCCTGTCATATTGCTGATTGTAATCGTATATGATAAAAAACGAAAACATAAATAAAATGAACAGAGGTACAATAATAAGCAAGAGCAAAAGCTGTATTTTTCGGTTAAGCTTTAGATTGGCGAGGGCATTTCTAAATTTATGCATTATCCTGCTTTTCATTGTTATTCCCTCCATAATGTGATCATACTTTAATAGTGCCTAATAATTATAAAAAACAATTATCAACCGATTGAAGTTCGATATTGCATGGGTGAGCAGCTTTGAAGTTTTTTAAAAAGATAGGAAAAGTAATGCGGGTCCTTATAACCTACGGCAATGCTGATATCTGAACAGCGCAAATCAGTACATTTCAGCAGTTCTTTTGCTTTTTTCATGCGCACATCAGTCAGATACCTTATAAAGCTTTTTCCCGTTTCCCGGCTGAACACGGCACTGAAATAACTCGGACTGATATTCAAATAGGCTGCTGTTTCATTCAGTGATATGTTCTCATCCGCATAATGCTTGTTTATATATTCCTTTGCTTGCTCAATCATTCTATGATAATGCCTTGTTCTGATTGCGTCCCTTTGTTCTATGGCAGTGGCAAGAATGCGGATAATATAGTCCTTTGCTTTCTGAAAATCTTTGACCTTTTCATACATCTGACCAGAATCTGTAAACGGCTCTTCAAGTGAGACATTTTCCGCCCCTATCTCTTTAAGAAAGGTGAGCACTGTAATGTAGACATCCATGAGTATGTATTGCTTTAATAAAAATGACTTGTGGCTTGTACTGCCTACGCTTTTTAAAAATCCTTCCACAAAAAATGCTATTTCTCCAACATCCCCGCTTCTTAAGAATGCATCGGCTTTTTTAAATTCCAGGCCGTTCAGTTCGGAAGCACAGATTAAAGGGCTGAACCCTTCATCAAAATTCCCTGTTGAAAGCTCATCACAGCTTATGATTGCGTTTTCATCTAAAAGAAAGCGATATGAGAATGCGCGGGCAGCGCTCTCGAAGGATTGAGAAAGGTGCGTCAACCTGCCTACCATGCTGCCTATGCCCCCAAAATACCGCACTGAAGGATAACGGGCAAATACAGCTTTGATTTCTATAAGATATTCTTTGCATATTGCTTCAAGCTGATCCGGCGAATTACCCTTTATAAGAAGCGCGCTGCCTTCAATTCCGCGGTCAAAAATTATAATTGCGGTATAGTGTTTATTGATGTGCTTTAACTCATTGCTTAAAGTTAACAGTTCACTCGAATAGGATTCATCCCCTGAAGTGCTGTATTTAAACAGCACAATCCTATAATACTGTGCACTCAATTCCAACCCGAGTTTTTTTCCATGCTCTAAAATTTCAGCAATTGAAAGCGAGCCTTCAATCATGCCATTGAAAAGCTCCCGCTTCATGCTTGTTTCGTTTTCTTCCATTTCTCGTTTGTAGCGTTCAAAATTTTCCTTTCTCATACGCTCTAAAATGATCTGTTGTGCTACATGCTTGATTGTTTTTATCAGTTCAGTGCTGTCGATAGGTTTTAGGAGGTATTCGGTAACACCAATTTTTATGGCTTCTTGGGCATAACTGAATTCTTCATGCCCGCTCAATATGATTATCTTGCTCTGCGGCAGTTCTTTTTTTATCAAACGGCTCAATTCCAGCCCATTCATGAACGGCATCCTTATATCGGTGATTATTATATCAGGTTGTTTAGATTTGATAAGAGGATAGGCAAGTTCTCCGTCAGCAGCATCTCCGCAAAAATCGAAGCCGTTTTCTGCCCAATTGATATTGCTTTTTATGCCTTCCCTAACTACAAATTCATCCTCAACCAAGAAAATCTTGAGCATAGGTTATCCTCCTTACTGAAAACTGTTCAATATGTTTTAAAATGCAGCCTTTGATTTTATGTAAGACGAACATTTCATATTATATTTTACACCAAATAACAATTATGGTTAATATTTAAAATATATTCTGAATTTATTAAATCAATATAGGTGTTTTTATTTAACAGAGCCTATATTAAAAAAGCATATTCGATAACTTATATAATGCAATTTCAAGGAAGCATGGTATAATGTAAAC
>CALCDS010000095.1 GCA_937900065.1 uncultured Clostridiaceae bacterium
TTGGTGCCGGAGACCGGAATCGAACCGGTACGATCTTTTGGGACCGCAGGATTTTAAGTCCTGTGCGTCTGCCAGTTCCGCCACTCCGGCAAATACTTTTACTTGCGACAAAAATAATTATATTACATATATCGAGCCCAGTCAAGGCACCACTTTACATATTTTTATGGCATTAGATGCAGTAAAGTCCATTCTAACATCCGAACCTTTTTAAAAGCAAGCCTTCAAGATTGTCCTGTTCGCTTACAATAATCGAATCCGCATCCATTTCCTCCATTATTATCTTTAGTATGAGAGTGCCTGCAATTATTATATCCGCTCTTTCAGGCTGGAGTCCGGCTATCTTTTTCCTGTCATTTAGACTTACCGCCAAAAACTTTTTTAAAGCCAAGCACACGCTTTCCTTTTTAAGCCTATAGCCATGAACTTTATCGCTATCATATGTGACAAGCCCCAAATCCACCGCAGCAAGCGTTGTAATCGTGCCGCCTACTCCTATCGATCTGAAATCCCCTAAAGCCTTTATGTCATCAGCTGTGGGGCGGACCGCACTTTTTATATATTCATAAGCCCTTATCAAGGACGGACCGTCCATATCCTCAGAGTATAAAAAACGCTCCGTAATGCGTACTGCTCCTATGTCAAGGCTCTTTGATATTTTTATATCTCCGTTCCTTCCGGCCACAAATTCGGTGCTCCCTCCCCCTATATCTACAACGGCACTGAGTCCTGATGAGGATGAGCTGGCTCCTATAAATCCCAGCTCTGCTTCTTCTTCTCCAGATATTATTTCCACATCAATACCCGTTTTTTCCTTTACAGCCTGCACGAATTCATCCCTGTTGGATGCATCTCTGACTGCGCTGGTGGCTATTGTCGCTATATCGTCGATTCCATAATCATTTGCTATTTCTTTATATTTAAGCAGCGTGCTTATATTTTTTTCAACAGATTCAGGACTCAATCTTTTACACCTATCTACGCCTTTTCCCAGCCTCGTGATAGTCATAAGTTTTTGAATCCTTTTTATATTGCCATTCATTTCAGCTATAAGAAGCCTCGTGGAATTTGTACCGATGTCTATTGCAGCCTTTTTCACCATATCCTCCAATAAAATATCAGTTTATTCTAAAGAAGACAAGCTACCGGTTCAAATGCCTTCGGCAAAAATACTAAGGTAGTTTGTCTTGATATTCAACTTTACTTCATAGATAAAGGCGCCGGTTTTTAAACACCCACACCTTTGTTTAACATAACCAAATATTGATTTAAAAATTGCTCAAACTAAATGAGAGCATTCCATTTATAATGAAATGCTCGGTATTGCTATTTATATTAAAAAGCTGAACCTCTTCTGCTATAACCTCCGCTTCTTTTACCTTCCTGATTTCTCTTCAAATCCTGATATCTCTCGTCGCTGTCTTTCATGAACTTAGAAAGCCTCTCCTCAAAGCTCATGGAGAGATTCTTGTTCCTTTCCTTTGACCAATCGATGTCAATGGGTTTCAAGGATCTTTTATCCTGCTTTTGCTGAGCTTGTTTAATTGATAAGCTCACTTTACCATCACTTTCAATGGATATAACCTTGACCTTAACTTTCTCTCTTTCTTTGAGGAAATCGCGGATATCTTTCACAAAACTATTTGATACTTCAGAAATATGAACAAGTCCCGTTTTACCTCCAACCAACTCAACAAACGCGCCAAAGTTTGTTATATTTACTACAGTTCCCTCAACAATACTACCTACCTTCAGGGCCATACAAAAAGATTTCCTCCTTACATTTTAATGAAGTAATTATATAATAACTAAAAAAATGTGTCAAGCCTTAGTCTCTGTCACTTGCCGTTGTCATTTGAAGCATTCTCATCATGCAATATGTATATAATCTCACCGGGTTTGATAAGACCTATTTTTTCCCTTGCTATCCTTTCCTTGTACTCATCGCTCTGGGCATACTTGATCTTATCGTTTAGATACTCATTTGACTCTTCGATCTTCTTATTCTCTTGATCAGCTTCATTTATCTGGCCTTGTATCCTATTTATAATAATCTGCTGGCTTACTAATATATAGCCAAGGTAGCAGACGCCCAAAATCAATAATAAATTCATAGGTTTAAATATTCTCTTCTTCATAATATCCACCCTCTATAGCAACTGTTACTTTATTTATTCTCTATATATATATAAATTCCTGCTTATATAGCATAAAGTTTTCTGTTTTCTGAACGTTATTTTTTGGTATCCTTCTTCAATGATGAGCCGATTTTAGAAATGGATGTTTTATAAAATCTGATCACGGCTTTTTTTAAAAAATTTACAGGCGTCCATATCAGGTTATATAAAAGTTTGAAAGGTAAAATGCTGAATATGATTATGATCCTTATTATTTTTATAGCTGTGCCTATCACACCAATATAAAATTTCAAAACATATTGAGTAAATAATTTGAAATATATAAATACTCCTGCGCTTATTCCAACAAATGTATATATCCTTAACATTGCAAAATCGGCACGGAGCAGTATCGTAAATACGGCAAGTCCGGTTATTATCCAAAACAGCAAGTCCATAAAATGCTGAAAGCCTTTTAACGGCCTGACATAATAATTGATCATCCTGTATAAATCGAACAACAGCCCTACGGTAATTCCTGCAAAAGTTGATATGATAAGAGAGATAAACTGGGCTTCAACCGATGATATCATTTACAGTCCCCCTAATAGCCCCTTATTTAAAAAGCTTGCCTAAGAATCCTGCCCCTTTCGCCTTTACGTCCTGCTTTTCAGTATACACAAATGATTCAAACTGTCCGTCTATGATCAAATCGCCAGTTTCAAGGTTCAGTCTGCTAATATGCATTGACTTGCCCTTTATGTCAATGACTCCTTGGACAGTTTCAAGCACTATTTCCGCCTCATTGAAGCTTTCCACATTCAACACTCCGGTCAAGTCCATCCTTTCCCTGTTTTCAAGCCTCAGGACATGATTCTTCTCAGTTTTTAATCCTTGATATTTTGTGTCATTCTTTCTATCATCCAAAACAAAAACCTCCCGGAAATGCTCTATTGAATTATATGTATTCCTGTATTTATGTATTCCTGTATTTACAAATGAAAAAGGGCACTTAAAAAGTGTCCTCTCCTTCAATTACCTTATACATAGAATGTGCATCTTCTTTTTTTACAACTTCCGAAAGGCTTGTTACCTCAGCCTTCAAGTATCGGTTCCCGAATCTTATTTCCATTATGTCATTGACATTTATTTCGGTACCCGGTTTGGCGGTTTTGCCATTTATAGATACTCTTCCCGTATCACAAGCTTCCTTGGCAACAGTCCGCCTCTTTATGATTCTGGATACTTTAAGATATTTATCCAATCTCATATTATATCCTCCAAAATTTAAGCTCAAAACACTATCTTTGAGCACCATATAAGAAAAAACCAGGCTGCTACCTGATTTTCCTTATAATTATTTATTGACTATTTATTGACCTTATCTTTAAATTCCTTGCCAGCTTTGAATATTGGAACTTTAGAGGCCGGAATAGCAATCTCTTCCATGGTCCTTGGATTTCTGCCCTTTCTTTCTGCCCTGCTCCTTACCTCGAATGTACCAAATCCGACTAGTTGAACTTTCTTGCCTTCCTCTATTGTCTCTTCAACAGTGTCTATAAATGCTTTAAGGGCCTTATCAGCTTCCTTTTTTGTTAAACCACTTTTTTCAGCTATGCTTGTAACTAAATCTGCTTTATTCATTATTTTCCCTCCTTATTATACGCATGTGATTAAACCACACGATAGCATATTCTTCATTTAGATTAAAAATCCTTCTTTTTATCCAATAGTTTTTAACAAAATTTTATAATTTATTCATTTTTGCCTCATTCCATAGGCTGTTCATCTGATTTAGAGACATATTTTCCAATTTTACATTTAACTTTACAGCTTTCTTTTCCATGTATTCAAACCTTTTTATAAACTTTTCGGTTGCATCATTGAGAGCGAATTCCGGAATCACATCTTCAAACCTGCACACATTTACTACAGCAAACAATATATCTCCTAACTCTTCTATTATTTTACCATATTTTTCAGATTTATATACCTCCTTAAATTCATCTATTTCTTCATTCACTTTATCTATTGCTCCTTCTATATTATCCCAGTCAAATCCCACTCTCGAAGCCTTGGACTGCACCTTTAAGCTCCGCATAAGCGCAGGCATATGCTTTGGCACATGTCTCATGCTGTCTGTCACACTTTTTAAGTTTTGCTCTTTTCTTTTTATTTTCTCCCAATTTTCTAAAACATCGGCAGCTGTACTGCAGACGTCATTCCCGAAAATATGGGTGTGGCGCTTTATCATCTTATCGGTTATATGGTTTGTGACATCTTTTATATCAAATTGTCCGTCCTCACTGGCTATGCAGGCATGAAACACCACCTGCAAGAGCACGTCTCCGAGCTCCTCGCATAGCTTTTCACTATCCTTTTCATCAATAGCCTCAAACACCTCATAGCTTTCCTCAAGCAGATATTGCTTCAATGATTCATGCGTCTGCTCCCTATCCCATGGACATCCGCCTTCTCCTCTCAGTCTGTCCATAACCGAAATCAAATCCTCGAATTCATACCTAGGTTTTTTCAAAACAGGGGGTACATAGAGGCTTGTTAAGTGATCTATCCATTCAAACTTATCGATCTGATAAAGAGGGACCTTTTCCACCTTTTCCTCGCCCTCTACACCGGCAGCCCTTATCAGCACGACTTCAGTTTCATCATCATAGTATTCCATAAGCTTCAGTTTTACATCCGATGCCACTCTCCTGTTATATACCTGTGTGATTATATTATGAATCGATACATCAACTTTTTGCTTTTCAAGCTGCAGGCTATCTATTATCTTCAGCCCGTCTATCGGATCGATCGATAATGTTTTCAATACCGCATCTATAAAACTCGTCGAGTTCAACACTTTAACTTCTATATTTTTTTGCCTTGCCAAAACCAAAATACGCTGCACCGCATTCTCTGCCACAAGTGGATGGCCCGGTACGGCATATACAACATCATACTCCTTTGCAGATCCTATAATCCTGTTTGCAATTTCTTGATATACTTCTTCAAACGTAGGAAGGCTTTCATATATATCATCAAAGCTTGTATAAGAGATGCCCTTGTCTTCAATATATTTTACAGTCGGATGATGTTTCGTCCTTAAATATAGGTGCTTTGCATTTTCGATTTCCCTCACCGCACCCAGCGTCAAATCGTCTAAAGAGCCAGGGCCAAGCCCTACTATAGTCAATTTTCCCATTTGTTTACCCCTTTCTATATCCAGAGTCCATCTTATATCCTTTCATTATCAGGTACAGTTCCTTTAATGTTATGCTTCCGAACAATATCAACATTATCATATATATTATTATACCAGCTGTTATAGAAATCATGGTAGCTATACCATTGCTTTCATAAAAACTCATTGATTTGTTATATGTCATATAGACAGCTGCGCCCATCCCGATTGCAGAAAGCAAAGGCCTTAAAACCATTCTGTCAAAGTCAACATTAAAATAGGCTGATTTCATGGCATCCTTGAAATTTAAAAAGGTTGCCACGCCATATCCTATTATAGATGATATCGCAGCACCCTTTATATTTAAAGAGGGCATGGCTGTCAGCACATATGCAAATAAAAGTTTGAAAAGAGAACCTATGACCAGATTTTTAACAGGTGCGCTTATATTGCCCACTCCATGGAGCACACCGATCATTGTTTGGCCTATCACTATGAATATAATGCTTATGGACAAAAGCTGAAGAAGTTCACCTCCGCCGCTCCTTCCCGGGAAAATGAGCTTAAGTATAGGGTTCGATAGTATATAGAGCCCTATAGAAGACGGAAACGCCAAAAGTATAGAAACTTTCAACGCCTTTTCTGCTCTTGTTTTGATCTTGTTTATATTTCTAAGCGCCTTTACTTCCGACATTGCAGGCACGAGTGATGTGCTTAATGCTACTGAAAAAGTCAAAGGAACGTTTATAAGTACATGGGCTTTTCCGGTAAGCTGTCCATAGAGTTCGGTCGCAACCTTTTCGCTAAAGCCTGCGCTCAAAAGGCGGGCAGGAACTATGATTGAATCGATCAAGGACATCATGGAACCAACTGTCATGCCGATAGATATGGGAACCGCTATGCTTAAAAGTTCTCTTATGCTATTTTGGGTGCTTCCGCTCCTGTCGCAAGTTATACGGGGTATAAGCTCTTTTCGCCTTTTCATAAAACCTGCTATCAATAGAATGCAGCCCGATATTGCGCCCGCACATGCTCCAAATGAAGCGCCCGCAGCGCTTAGGCCTATACCATACGGCATAAGCAAATATGTAAGCCCAACCCCTACGACCACTCTTCCTAGCTGCTCGACCACCTGAGAGCCGGCAGGCAAGGCCATCATTTGCATACCTTGAAAATATCCCCTGAAACACGACATGATCGATACAAAAAAAGGAGCTGCAGCAATGGATATAAGGGAATAATATGCATCGCCTCTCCATCTCAACCATTTTATCAGATACGGCGCACTTAGATATAAACTTACGGATAATCCTCCGCCAATCAACATGAGTACAATCAAAGAGTTCTTAAATATACTATATGCCTGGGCCTTATTGTTGAGCGCAAGCTTCTCAGATATCATCCTCGATATTGCTATCGGAAACCCCGACATTATTCCGATAATAAATGTGTATATAGGATATGCGAGCTGATATATGCCTATGCCTTCATCGCCTATGAGCATGGTAACAGGCCATCTAAAGAACAGTCCCAAAAATTTTGCAAGAATGCCTGATAGCCCAAGTATAATAGCACCTTTTATAAAACTGCGCCCGTTTTTCATAGTTTCCCCCTAAAATGCTATTCAAATTGTGGATAACCTATCAAAACTAA
>CALCDS010000096.1 GCA_937900065.1 uncultured Clostridiaceae bacterium
AGTTGCAAGAGGATTTAAAATAAGTACTGAAGACAACGTTATCGTAAACCCGGTGCTTATGCTTAAATTGTTGTAATGAACCTGAAGCGATTCAGATATGATCGACAATATCGCAAAGAATATTATGTCCGGCAGATCGATTTTTAAATCAATAGTATATTTATTAAAAGCAAACAATACAAACACGAAAGCCGTAATATATATAAAGATCAAATATATCTTTGTTTTTGTATTCAAGTCTTTAAACATCGTTTCACCTCAAAAAAAAAGGCCGACTATTGAAAAATTATATTAACACCAAGTAAAATGTGATCCGCCAGCTATTACCAATGCCAACAGTGCCAGCAATACTTTAACTATCTTCTTCATGATATAGCCTCCTTATTTTAAAGGCTCTGCATGCTCCGCTAATTTTACAGGCTATACCGCTCCGCTAAAGTTAAAACTAATTAATATAATAATCGGCCTTTTTAAAACTTTATTCCTCTTATCTTTCTGTTTACAGCATCAAGAGCAGCTCTAGCTATTGCTTCATTCAAATCATTTTTTACTACAGCCGCACCTGCAAGCAATTCTTCAGAATTTTTGAGTTTGAATGTCACCATTACCGTTACAACCTTATAATCATTGATGAGGTTTATCACTACATCATTCGTATACATTACATATGCCTGTCCAATAACTTGTTCAAGAGCTTTAAGTGTCGCCTCTGAAACAAGCCTGTTTATATTTGGAACAGTGTTGACTCCTATTTGCCTTGAAATATATTCCCTGCCATCGAATAAAAGCTTTGCTTCCACTTCGGCAACGCTGCCGTTGGATGTGAGGGAAACCCCTGCGAATTTTATCCTTGATATGAATTTGCTTTCAGTATCTTTCAACTGCACTATGCTTATTATCTTGCGGTCTATCTTTATGCCGAACTGGGCCATTATTGCGGATTCTACATCCCTCGATATATGTTTAGGAGACCTTGCACTGTCACTCACCACGTGTATTTCCACCATTTCATCGCCATTGCCTACGATCTTGCATGACTCAATGCCTTCTATGCCATTTAAGAATTCCTGTATACTGGAAATATCCATAATATACCTCTTCTCAATGATATTAATAACATTATAAGCCATTTATCGATGTCTATCAATAATTAGATTTATAGAAAACATTATCCAGTCATGGTCAATTGATATGCTCATGAAAATAGTATCCTTTTATCACCCACTCTTTTGGTCAGCTTTATCCTGTCAAAATACTCAAGCAGAGCCACTGCAGTTTTCCTGTTTACAGACAGCATATCCCTGTATTTTGCAGCCGTTACTTCACCTGAAGCATTTAGATATTCCTTGAGTATTTTTGCCCTGCATTCGCACGAGTTCCTCGATATTATATATTCTTCATTTACTTTTATAAGTTCTCCACTGTCGATAAGAAAATCAAGAACTTCCTTTGCGATATCAAAGTTTTCACCAATCGACGACAAAGCTTCATCAGGTTTTGGAGTATCGATTGACTCAGGCCCGTATATGGCCATTATTTTTTGCTTTATTTCCTCTTGGCGCTGGTTTAACGACGGTTTAAAACTGATAAGCGATACATATTTTCCTTCCGCCTTAATTGCCTTTTTTTGTTCCATAGAATCAATCAGGCTGTCAAAAAGTTTTTGCTTAACTTTGCCTTCAAACATGCGGCTTTTCAGTTCCTCCTTTGATACTCCATACCTCAAAGGATTTTTCTTGTGAAAATCATTCAGATACTTTATAAGATTTTTCTCAAAAGATTTTATATAATCAGCATGGCAGTAACTTGCTCCCTCGGCCGTATCAAAACATACCGCAATCTTTTTTGACACCAGTTTATCTAAAACAGATTTGACTTCAGAATCATTTCTTCCGGAAAGTTTTGAGAGCATGCCAATGTTAGGAAAAATAGAACTGTTCTTTAAGAGCATCTGCTCTATTATCTCTGCAAGGTCACCTTTTTCCATTGTCAAAAGTTCATCTATTACATTTGCATCAAATCTCTTGTGTTTCTTTGGATTCGGATCGATTATAGTGCCTCCCCCTATGGTTATCATCGGGGAATAGGATCTTATTATATATTTGTCGCCCCTGATTGCACAAATAGGGCTTTCAAGCCTTATCTGTGCCAGGCACTCGCCTCCCTTTCCAACACTTTCTTTATCCAGAAGAATCATGCGGCCGAAAAGCTCACAGGTCCCGTGATATACTCTGACCCTGTCCCTGTTTTTAAGAGGTCTTAAGGCATCCTTTAGGTATTTCACCCTGCAGTCTATCATCATAGAAGGTTCTATGCAGCCAGGGTAGGCTACTATATCCCCTCTTTTTATTTCATCCACACTTATGTTTGACAGATTCATTGCTACCCTCTGGCCTGCAAATGCAGACTTGACCGTACTTTCATGGACCTGTATATCCCTGATTTTTGACATCTTTCCCGACGGATATATCTCGACCTTATCGCCCTCATGCACTGTTCCGCTAATCAATGTCCCGGTGATCACGGTTCCAAAACCGCTTACGGTAAACACTCTGTCCACAGGCAATCTAAAAAAACTGTCCGCATCTTTTTCAGTGACTTCATCAGCAATTTTTTCTATGCTTTTGACCAGATCATCCAAGCCTTCCCTGGTCACAGAGGATACAGGTATTATATCAGCGTTTTCAAGAAATGTGCCTTTCATATAATCTTTTATATCTTCTATAACGGCATCCAGCCATTCATCTTCAACCATATCCTTTTTAGTCACAACTATGATTCCCTTTTTTACTTCGAGAAGGGACAATATGTCAAGATGCTCCCTGGTTTGGGGCATTATGCCCTCGTCGGCGGCAATAACCAGTAATACCATGTCTATGCCGCTCACTCCTGCCAGCATGTTTTTTATGAATTTTTCATGCCCGGGGACATCCACGATTCCAGCCCTTTTGCCTGACGGAAGATCAAAATACGTAAATCCAAGGTTTATGGAAATACCCCTCTCCTTCTCTTCCCTTAAAGTATCGGTATCCCTGCCTGTCAAAGCTTTTATCAATGTGGTCTTCCCATGATCTATATGTCCTGCCGTGCCTATTATTATATGCTTCATGATATTCCTCCAGACAGCCCGTTTCTGACCGCATCGCCGATTATGTCATACTGATCCTCATTTACAGTCCTCACATCTAAAAGCACCCCATCATCTTTGACCCTTGCAATAACAGGAACGATATTATGCCTTAAATTCTCTTCAAGCCTGTTTGCTGAAATATATTCGGGTTTTACACAAACCGCATATGTGGGCAGGTTTTCAAGAGGCATTGCTCCTCCGCCTATCTGCGAAAATTCCTTGATCAAACATACTTCAGCTTTATCCTTTGCGCATGATTTTACTTTTTCTAAAAGTATCATTGCCCTTTTCTTTATATGCTCCTCAGTTTCAGTTATCATCCTCAAAGTCGGAATGCTTGATACGGCATCTTTCTCGTCAATGTATTTTTTGAGTGTGGCTTCAAGTGCGGCAATAGTCATCTTATCCACCCTGACTGCTCTTGTCAGAGGATTTTTCTTCATCATGTCTATGTACTTGGCTTTGCCTGCAATGATCCCAGCTTGAGGGCCTCCAAGCATCTTATCGCCGCTGAATGTAAGTATATCGATCCCTGATGAGATTGCATCCTGCACACTAGGTTCATATGCCACATTGTATTTTGAAAAGTCGATAAAGTTTCCGCTTCCGATATCTTCAATAACAGGCACATTATATTTTCTGCCGATATCAACCAATTCTCTTTGGCCTACAGATTCAGTAAAACCAAGTATCCTGTAGTTGCTCGTATGGACCTTTAACAAGGCTCCGGTATTTTCGCCTATGGCGTTTTCATAATCATATGGATGAGTGCGGTTGGTCGTTCCAACTTCCACAAGTTTAGCCCCGCTCTGCTCCATCACTTCCGGCACCCTGAAAGCTCCTCCTATTTCAACAAGTTCGCCCCTGGAGACCACAGCCTCTTTGCCCTTGCATAATGTACTTAAAGCAAGCAGTACGGCTGCAGCATTGTTGTTCACAACAATGGCGGATTCGGCGCCGGTTATTTCTTTTAAAATATATTCGATATGGCTGTATCTTGAGCCTCTTTTCCCATTTTCAAGATCGTATTCAAGATTGCTGTAGTTAGCCGCCACATTTTTGACGGCCTCGATAGCTTCACGGCACAGCACCGATCTTCCAAGGTTCGTATGTATTATGACTCCTGTACAGTTGACGACACTTTTCAAATGAGGCCTTGCGCTTTCAGCCGCTTGTATTATTATCCCGTCGATGAGCTTATCGAAATCGATGATATAACCCTGAATCATATCATCAGGAGTTTTGAGTATATCCTCCCTTAAAACATTCAAATTTTTACGTATGGATTCGATTATCAAAGCTCTGTTTATATTTCCCTCAATAGCTTTTATATGCTCGTTGTTCAAAATATCATCAACTTTAGGCAGGCTTCTCAATAAACTATTCCTATCCATTTTAAATCAGCCTCCAAAAAAGGGTTCAATTATATGGGACATATTCAGGCAGCCCCGGCATTGAACCCTTAATCCACATAAATATAAAAATCCTTTTTTTCAGTTACTTCTCCTACCAGGCTGCACGGCGTTTTTATGGATTCCAGCTCTTTTAAAAGCATCAGCCCGTCTTTTTTGTCCACGGATAAAAGCAACCCGCCCGACGTTTGGGGATCACATAATATGTCCTGCAAATACTCTTCTACGCCTGAGCTGAACGCAACTTTGCCTTCCAAGTACTTTTTATTTCTATATGCTCCCGAAGGTATTACTCCCATCTTTGCAAATTCGGCGACTCCTTCAAGAACCCTCACATCTTTGCTGTGTATTTTCATCGATACGCGGCTTCCGTGTGCCATTTCATAAAGGTGTCCCAAAAATCCGAACCCTGTAACATCGGTGCAGGAATTTACATCATATTTTCTAGCGATTTCCATGGCATATTTATTGAGGTATGCCATATTCTCATAAACATCTTCCTGCATTTTCAAAGATGCTATATCGCCTTTGACAGCAGTATTCAATATTCCTGCGCCCAGAGGCTTTGTGAGTATAAGCACATCACCCGGTTTTGCATTTGCATTTGAAAGCACCTTATCGGGATGCACAATTCCTGTGACTGAAAGCCCATACTTGGGTTCATTATCATCGACCGAATGCCCTCCAATAATCATTGCTCCCGCTTCAGTCACCTTGTCTACGCCGCCGCGTATTATCTCTCCCAGCACTTCAACCGGCAGACAGGTTGGGAAGCATACGATATTCAATGCAAATAAAGGCTCACCGCCCATTGCGTATACATCGCTTAGGGAATTTGCCGCTGCGACTTGTCCAAATCTATATGGATCATCTACAACAGGGGTAAAAAAGTCAAGGGTTTCAATTATTGCGGTATCATCATCTATTTTATAGACTGCCGCATCATCTGATGTATCCACTCCGACCAATAACTTAGGGTCATTTATTTTGGGTATGTGGCACAGCACCTGTGCCAGGGCACTTGGCCCGATTTTTGCCGCTCAACCCGCACTCTTTGTCATCTGGGTCAGCCTTATATCTTTCATATGTATGCCCCCTTTCCATCCCAGTTTCTGCTTAAATTCTACATCAACCTTAACTTTGCCGCAACATCATATTATCAATTTACGGTTATCAGATCCTTTATCTTCTCAAAACGTTTTCCGTTTCCTATGCTGTCGACCTTTGCAAGCTCATCTATGGTCTTGAACCTGCCGTTTTTATTCCTGTAATCAACTATATTTTGGGCCAATGTCTTCCCTATACCTGGGAGAAAGCTGTCCATTTCCTCAACCGTAGCCGTATTTATATTCAGCTTGCCTCCTATTATAGAACTTTTAATGCCCGGTATTTGACCTTCGCTTTCGTTTATGGAAGATACATATATTTGCACTTCATCTTCAAGCTTTTGTGCAAGGTTGATTGACGACTCATCCGCATTTTCCGTAAACCCTCCTGCAGATCTCACCAAACCGGATACTCTATCCCCTTCATTCATTTCATAAACGCCGGGACTTTTCACTTCGCCTGTTATATATGCAAATATCTTGGAAGGCTCCTCCTCAATGTTTTCGGATAAAGTCAGGCTTTCCTCGGCAGGTTCTTGCACGATTTTTTTAGGCACAACATGTTTAAAAATCAGTATGCCGAATATTATCACAAATATAACTATCAATATTACCAGTTCTTCATTCCTTTTTAAACTCATCATAGAACCACCACCATTGTAAAATTATACCCACTATCCACCCGTTTTAACTTTGGGTCTAAAAAACATATCCATCATCAAGTAAAAATTGCTTCCATTTTTAGTACTTAACCGGGTAATCATGCCATGATTGATAATTTTGTATTGAAATAGGCGCTTTTTTTGATAAAATAAATAGTGATATGTTTTTTAATTTATAAGCTAAA
>CALCDS010000097.1 GCA_937900065.1 uncultured Clostridiaceae bacterium
CTTAAAGTTGAGTGGCATCGAATTCCCTTTAATTGGCCGATTATTTCATTTACATCTATCCCTGATCTTAAAGCAATTGAAATCAGTCTGCTTGTTGCCTCTGATTGTGAAGGGCATCCCCCTGCTCTTCCAACATTGGTAAATACCTCGCATATGCCATTATCATCATAATTGACCGTGATATAAAGGTTACCGCAGCCGACTCTCACTTTTTCAGTTATGCCGCTGGTTATAGCAGGTCTATCTCTTGGTACAATCTTTTTAGACGTCGAAGCATCCTTCTCTGTTTTTACACCGCCGATATTCAAAACCTGGCTGTCACGGCTGCCGTCTCTATATATTGTAACTCCCTTACAACCTAATACATATGCAAGATGGAAAACATCTTTCACATCTTCACAGGTGGCATCATGTTTGAAGTTCACAGTTTTGGAAACAGCATTATCAGTATACAACTGGAATGCCGACTGCATTTTAATATGCCAATAGGGCTCAATATCATGCGCGGTTACAAAAACTTTTTTTATATCTTCAGGAACATCCGTGCCATCAAGCGTACCCTTCTCGGCGATAAGCTTCATCAAATCTTTAGAGTAAAATCCTCTTTTTTTAGCTATCTCCTCAAATATAGGATGAACTTCAATGAGTTCATCATTGTCCATCACATTTCTTACATATGATATTGCAAACAACGGCTCTATGCCGCTTGAGCAGCCCGCTATTATGCTTATGGTGCCGGTCGGAGCTATTGTCGTGGTAGTAGCATTTCTTATCTTATCACCTTTATATATGCTTTTATCTATTGCAGGAAACGGCCCTCTCTTTTCGGCAAGTTTTCTGGATTCCTCTTTGGACCTCTTATTTATGAAGCTCATCAATTCTTCAGCTGTTGAAACAGCATCCTCGGAATTATAGGGTATTCCAAGCCTTATCAAAAGGTCTGCAAATCCCATGATTCCTAAACCTATCTTTCTGGTGGACTTTGTCATTTTCTCAATTTCCACAAGCGGATATTGATTTACATCTATAACATTATCCAAGAAATGTACAGCAAGCTCGGTTATCTTTCCTAATTTGTCATAATCTATTTCATATTTATCTTCCGAATATTTTACCATCTTTGAAACATTTATGCTGCCGAGATTGCAGCTTTCATAAGGCAAAAGCGGCTGCTCCCCGCAGTTGTGCACAACGATGCCGTTTGCAATGAAAAGATGATTTATCTCTTCGGTGATATCATATACTTCCTCTTCGCCTAAATAATCGAGCCCTCTGAATTCCGAATATACAAATTCATTGTTTTTATATACCTTTATTAAATCATCATATCCGAGATCGCCGGCTTCTTTCCAGCCTTTCATGGTCAT
>CALCDS010000098.1 GCA_937900065.1 uncultured Clostridiaceae bacterium
GGCAGCATAACTTCACCTATCCTGGCATTATACTGCTCTGCTATGTTTCTTCCACGCAAAAGGGCACTCTTGACTGAAGAAACATTGCCTTTTATTATTGTCGACACAAGACCTGATCCCAGTGATTTTTCGCTCCCTGCAAACTCGATATTTGCGGCTTTAACCATCTCATCCAATATCTTAAATGCAGCCGCAATTCCCTTAACTTCGATAACGCCTATAGACTTCACCATGCTTTTCTCCCAATCATTTTATATTTCATCAGCAAAAATTTTCCAACAATCGCTAAATGCCAAAGCTATACCCGCCGTCAAAGACAAGGTATCTACCGGCTCTTTATAATTGTGATTTTATCCCCGCTGAAAAGCCCGCATGCATTTGCATCATCTGAATCTATATGCATTTCACATTTGAACTCGGGCCTTACCCTTATCTGTACAGCGTCAAGTATCGCAGCTTTTACGCCTTCCACCTTAACCTTGACATGATCATTATCCTTTACGCCGTACAGAGCCGCCGCATCAGGTGTCAGATGTATGTGGCGGTTTGCTATTATGCAGCCCTCACTTAGATTTATTGCACCTTTCGGCCCGACCAGAATTATAGGCGATGAACCTTTAAGGTCGCCGCTTGCCCTTACAGGCGGGTCGACACCCAATGTGTATGCATCGGTTCTGGATATCTCGACCTGAGTCATACCTCTTGCAGGTCCCAATATTCTTACCTTCTCAATGGCATGAAGCTTCGGCCCTATTATCGTTATGCGCTCATTGGCGGCAAAGTCTCCAGCCATCAAATCCCTGAATTTTGTAAGCTGGTACCCTTTCCCGAACAGCCTGTCTATATCCTCTCTTGACAGATGAGCGTGCCTCATTGAAATTCCAACCCTTATGCCCTTGTCTTCAGTTTTATCGTCTTTTAAAACCTCAAGCACTGACTTGGTTATAAGCTCTATAATCTCTTTTTCATTAATCATGACAATCTACCACCTATTTTTTAGAAACTAAGATCCCAATATCATCATGCGGCTTTGGTATGACAATGGCTGCAGTCACTTCGCCAAGCTTTTGGGCTGATTCCGATCCTGCATCAACCGCAGCCTTCACTGCCCCCACATCGCCATTTACCATCACTGTTACAAGACCCGAACCTATTTTCTCCATGCCTAATACTTCAACATTTGCTGCCTTCACCATTGTATCCACGGCTTGTATGGCAGCAACCATGCCTCTGGTTTCAATAATTCCAAGAGCACTGTTTCCCATATATTCCCCTCCATTCATTTAAAACAAGCTCTCCATAAGTTCTGGAGAAGGTGCCGGTATTACGACCTTGTTTACCAAGGCACCATCATATATAACTCCTTTAGAAGCAGCATCCAATGCGAACTGCACTGCCCCCACGTCCCCAGTGAACATGACAAGGGATTTTCCGCCCATACCGCTGGCCACCCTGACTTCAATCAGGCTGCAGTCAGCTGTTTTGACTACAGTATCGGCAGCAACTATTGCTGAAGCTACTGTAAAAGTTTCGATGATCCCCAGGGCGCCGTACTTTTCAATCTGTGTGGTGCCATATAGCGCCGGGAAAACGCTCTCATGCACATTGGCAAGCAAAAAACTGTCATAGAGGGCATCTTTTGCAATGCTTTTCCCGGATTCTATGGCACTTTTGACCGAACTTACATCGCCGCTAAACAATGCAATGAATTTTCCCGGACATACCGATGAAGTGCGGATCATTTTTACATCTGCAGTCTTCAGCAAATTATCGGCAGCCTCGATTCCCTTGGCTATGCTGTTTATTTCAAGCAGTCCTATCGCCTTTGACATGATACTCACTCCTTAAAACGGCTTATAACGCATCAGTAGTGCCAGCCACCACCTATAGAGGTAGGGTGGCATCTATCGCCTCGTTATGACAATACTGTTTTTGTCCACGCTTTTAACCTTGCCCTTTATGCTTGCATGCATATTGCAACCCAGCGAGCCTTCCTGAATCTTTGCTATGAGTTGCCCCTTCTCTACGCTTTCCCCAGGAGCCACTATTGGCACTGAGGGCCTGCCGATATGCTGGCTCAAACGTATATCCACTCCATCAGGATCATAATCCGCCTTTGTAAGCGGGGCAGGCTTATCCCATTTTTTTATATCCAGTCTGTCAATCAGTTTTTTAACAGGAATTTTCCGGTAATCCCGAAATTCCGATACTTCTTTAGGTTTATTCTTATGTGTGTTCTTATATCCGCCTGCAGCAAGCTGTTTTTTTATGGCCATATTGATTTGCCTCGGCGGCAACCCCATTGGACATGCAAACATATCGCACACGCCGCATTCACTGCAAAGCATTGCACTCGTTATCGCGCAGCTATCCGATGTTATGCCATATGCCACGGCTCTCATTATCATGTGAGGCCATATGCCGTGGCCAAGAAGAAACCTCGGACACATATCCGTGCAGATCCGGCATTGGCAGCATGCCGACATGCTTCTTTTAATCGCATGTGATATATTTAAGGTTTTGGAAATTATGATTTTATGATCCGGCGGAAGCACTATTATTCCCTTTGTAACCTTGGTGACAACCGAATCCGATCCTATGATCTTCCCCATCATCGGCCCTCCGTCCAAAAGCATATAATCCTTTAGGCTTGTTCCTCCGGCAAGTTTTATAAGATCAATGACCTTTGACCCTATAGGAACTTTAACTGTCATAGGATTTTTTACCTCTCCGGTTACCGTTACATATTTTTCAGTAACTGGAATGCCGAGAATACTGTTATATATATTAAGAATGGTTTCAACGTTTATTACCACTACGCCTACTGCAAGCGGAATTCCTCCTTCAGGCACTATCCTACCTGTCGTTTCAAAAACAAGAACCTGTTCATCTCCGGCAGGATAAAAATCTCCAAGTTCATGTATGGTTATGTTTGAAAAATCAGCAAGCGATGACTTCAAAGCTTTGACGGCCTTTTTGTGCTTTGACTTTATCCCCATTATCGCTCCTCTAGCACCGACAGCTTTCAAAACAAGTTCAACCCCTGAAAGTATATCCCTTGTTTTGCTTTCAATGAGCTGCTGATCCACCATGATCAAAGGTTCACATTCCGCAGCGTTTATTACAAGCATATCCACTTTGCAGTTCAACTTTACATGAGTCGGGAATCCTGCTCCGCCTGCTCCGACGACTCCTCCATTCCTCACGCTGTCAGCTATATTTTTTATTTCCATTTGCTCAGCTCCTATACGAACCTCAAAGAATTTCCTATTATAAACCTGCGCTCCTTTGTAAAGTCCACCGGAGTGCATACGCCTTCACCTGTATCCGAAATGGTATGGGTATAATGTCCTTCTCCTTTGACATTTAATCCTGCTCCTGAAGGCGCATTTGCCACCATGATTATCACATTCATTTCCCTTCCGTATCTGGTTATCCTCTCAATATCCTTTGAATGTATCATCGCAGTATGCCCAAAGCCATGTTCAGCCTCTTTTGCATATTTCAATGCCTCCTCAAAGTCCCTGGCCCTTACAAGAGGGAATACGGGAAGCATCTGTTCTATTCCAACAAGCGGATGCTCAAACGGCACATCCATTATTGCGGCACGGTAATCTTCAGTCACATGTATGCCCGCATCATTCAATATCAAGGATGCATCCTTGCCTATATATTTTTTGTTGACTTTTCCATCGATTACAACCAGCTCGGTAACATCCTTTGCCTCTTTTGAATCCAGCATATAGCATTTATTTTTTGAAAGCTCATACAGCAATTCATCAGCTATGCTGCTCACTGCTATGATTTCCTTCTCTGCAATGCACAGCACATTATTATCGAACGTGCCCCCATCGATTATCGCTTTTGCAGCCCTTTTGATGTCTGCTGTCTCGTCGACAAGTACCGGGGGATTTCCAGGTCCGCCGACTATAGCCTTTTTGCCGCACTTTAGTGCCATTTCCTCAACAGCAGGCCCGCCTGTTGCAGATATCATGTCGCAGTATTTATGCCTGCATGCCGCATCAACAAGTTTAAGGTCGACCCTGTCAAGTGCAACTACCAAATTTTCAGGCCCACCAGATTTGACTATGGCATCGTTTATCACTTTTATAGTCTCACGGCTGGCTATCTGGGCTGCCGGATGTGGGCACACAAATACTGAGTTGCCTCCCGACAGCATTGCGATGGCATTGTTTATTATAAGAGCTGCCGGATGGGTTGCAGGAGTCAGCGCTACTATGAGTCCCATGGGAACCCTTTCTATAAACGTTGCGCCATTGTCCCCTGTCATGATTTTTGATGGAATATCCTCAACTCCCGGGGTAAGCACGGCAGCATTTATGTTCTTCTGGGTCTTGTCATCCACCCTTCCATAGTCTGTACACTCTACTGCCATTTCAGCCAGCCTTTGTGCATTCTTCACGCACTCATCCCTTATAGACTGTATTATTTCTTTTCTTTTTTTAAGGGACATCTTTTCAAATGCTTTCTGGGCAGTATGGCAGGCATACATTGCAGCATCCAGATCCGTAAATATTCCCCTGTCCGAAGTCAAGCTTGCCTTAGCATTTGAAAAGCGGCTTTCATTTGGCGGGCTGTCACTTTCAAGATTCTCAAGCACGCGTTTTACAATCAGAGAAATCCTATCCTCATCTAACATTTGACTCAACTCCCAATTTAACTATTGGCTATATTAAACAGAGCCTAACTATTCAAATCATCTATTATGCCTACGACAACAGCATCCACGGGTGACTCGATGTCTTTAAGTCCATACCTTGCGGAGCTTCCGGTGCATATGAGCACCCTATCGTTTTTGCCTGCCCCAACCGCATCAATTGCCACAATTGTTCTTACTGACCTGGGCATGCCTTCCTCCAATTTAATTACAAGCAATTTGCTTCCTATCAGTTTTTCATCTTTGCGTGTGGCTACAACATTTCCGATCACTTTCCCTATATACATGGCTATTCCTTCTCAACTTTTACTTGGGGTCTCGGAAGTATTTCATCTACTCTTGTATCAGGACGGGCTATTACATTACTGCTTACAACTTCGCCGATATGCCCTGCTCCTGTGACCCCTGCCTCCACGGCAGCCTTTACGGCTCCCACATCTCCGGACACCATCACTGAAACAAGACCGGAGCCTACTTTTTCATATCCTAAAAGAGTTACATCCGCTGCCTTCACCATTACATCCGCTGCTTCTATCGCTGCAACCAATCCCCTGGTTTCCACCATTCCCAAAGCTTGGCCTTTCATATTTCACTCCTCCTTATTTATTAAAAAACAAGTCATACACATCATCACTCGGTCTTGCAATCACATGCACCGAAATTATCTCTCCAAGCCCTTCAGCTGCCGTACGGCCGCTTTCAACAGCAGCTTTTACAGCTCCTACTTCACCTTCGATCATCGTCGTGACATACCCCGATCCGATCTTCACAAATTGCGGTTTCAGCTTTACATCCGCAGCTTTGACCATGGCATCTGCCGCAGCTATCGCTGCAGATAAGCCTCTCGTCTCAATAAATCCCAGTGAATGCCCCATCATGTTCCCTCCTTATAATGAGCTAAATTTTAAATTAAGGCTCTGTCTAACAAAGGTGTTGATTTTGAGCATCCTGCTCGCCTGTTCACGCTTGAAAGAAGAGGTGTGTCCCCTTTCATTAATTCTTGGCGAATTTCATGGATAACTTCCTTTATTTTTTTATTTTTAAATTTGGTTATCCATATATTTTTAACGATTTTAATATATGCCTATATATGTATGTGAAGGATTATGTATGCAAAGATTAGGCTTACCCTTCTTATGCCTTAGAAAGTAAATGTTCTATCTGTTCCGAAGGCCTTGGAATCACATTGACTGCCAAAACCTCGCCAAGCTTCTGCGCCGCATTTGCTCCCGCATCAACAGCAGCTTTCACGGCGCCGACATCACCCCTTACCATCACGCACACCCTTCCGGAACCGATCTTTTCCGTGCCCAAAAGCAATACGTCCGCAGCTTTAACCATGGCGTCGGCCGCTTCCATGGAAGCGGTAAGCCCAATTACCTCAATCAATCCCAATGCTTGAGTGTTCATAAAATACCCCCTTTGAATCATTTGATTTGGCTATGTCATAGTTATAATGTTGATTCTCCGCCGATAATACCTTTCCTATTTTTTAAGGGCCTCTAAAACCTTCTTTGTTACTTCCTCTACCAGCCCTTCAACTTCGCTTTTGTACCCGCCTTTACTGCACCCGCAGTTTTTCGGGTAATCTGAACTTTCCCTTCTTGGATTTAGTTCACAGGATGTATTACTGCATGTATCACATCCTGGATTTCTTCCTTTGATACCCATTTTCTTTCTGACTTCCATAAGCTTGTCTACCTCGCTGCAGTTAAGAACCCTTGCGCCTCCTAAACTTTCTGAAATAAAGCTCAGTTTTGCATAAAACTCCAATGATTCCATCTTGAAATATGCTGATATAAGGTCCACTCCATATGTCAGCGCTCCATGGTTCTGGAGGAGAAGGGCATCGCATTTTTGAAGATATTTGCTTATCGCATCAGGTATTTCTTCTGTTGAGGGAGTGCCATACTCTGCAATTGGAACGCTTCCAAGTGATATGACTGCTTCAGGCATGATAGGTTTGTTAAGAGGTATGTTTGCTATTGCAAAACTGGTGGCATATGGGGGATGCGCATGAATAACGGACTTTACATCAGACCTTTCCTTGTAAACTTTAAGATGCATCTTAGTTTCCGACGACGGCTTCATGCTGCCTGATATGACATTGCCGTTTAAATCGATCTTCAAAAGCATGTCAGGAGTCATATAACCCTTGCTGACTCCGGTTGGAGTGATTATTATCTCTTTATCGTTAATCCTTACAGAAATGTTGCCGTCATTGGCTGCCGCAAAACCGTTTTGGTAAATCCTTTTGCCTATTTCGCATATATTCTTTTTAACTTCATATTCTGAATACAAAGCTTTCACCTCACCTTAATTTTCTAATATGATAAACTTTTCCTAATACTATGATAACTCTTTTGTTTATTTAGTCAATATTTTTGTTAATTTATGTTGTATTTTCTTTGAAACAGGATGACAGATACCATCCTCCTCTATATGTGGCGGGTACGCTTTATTTTCCAGGCAGGAAGCTTTTTTACATTTTTGAAGAACCGTCCCTAGAGGGTAAAAAAAGGGGCGCATCTTTAAAATTTATCATCTTTAAAGATGCGCCCCTTAGAGTGCTGTATTATCAATGCTCATCGCATATCACTATTTTAACATTGTTATTCTTCAATTCATCTTCCAGATCGCAAGGCAGAGGTGTGTCAACTATGATTGTAGATATTTTTGAAAACGGGCCTATTTTTACGAATCCGGTTCTGTTTATTTTCGTATGATCGATGAGAAGCACTACATGGCGTGCACATCCCATCATCACTTTTTTCATTTCGGCTTCAAGTTCATTTGTATCCGTAAGCCCTTTTGAAACGCTTATTCCCCCACATGACATAAAAAACAAATCTCCGTTATACTGTGTCGCCGAATTTTCAGCCTGTGGCCCCACAAACGACATGGAACTCGGCCTTAATGTGCCTCCGGTGGATATGACCTTTATGTTCTGAACGCCTGCCAGTTCTATTACAACCTTTTCTGAGTTCGTAATGACTGTAACAGTCTTATTTTTTATGTTCTTTGCCACTTGAAGAGCAGTAGTGCTGGAATCCAGCATAAGTACATCTCCGTCTTCCACTAAGTCTGAAGCCTTTTTCCCAACAGCCTCCTTGCCTTCTATATTGGATATCTCCCTGACCGATACAGGCAGGTCTTCGGTTACGCTGTCAACCAATACGGCGCCGCCATATGTCCTTTTCAAAAGCCCGTCCTTTTCTAACTTCTCAAGATCCCTTCTTACGGTTTCCTCTGTTATTTTAAATACTTTTGAAAGTTCACTTACTGTAACGCTTTTGTATTCCACAAGCATTTTCATTATGCTTTTTCTTCTATCAATTGCAAGCATACAAATCCTCCAGTTTATTTGTTTTTGTTTTAATTATCTTTATTTTATAGCATTTATACCAACATTTCAACATAAACAAACAAAAATGGTTTGCATGCTTCTAGATTATCTATAATCCTTTTACAGGTATTTAAAACAATCATGACCACTCATTTTACGAGTGGTCATGATTGTTTTCAGTAAAACTTTATATATTCACTTAAAAATTCTATATAAGTTTCTTATGTACGTTTTAATCATACAGCAGTTTAGCGATATCTTCATCATTCATATTTTCATGGGTATAAAATTTAGCGCCCGTATCAATTATCGGATCAACCTTTTCACCTTTTATAGTCTTATAAGCGAGTTCAATGGCCTTATAACCTATATTATATGGATCCTGCGTAACAGAGCCGTAGAAATACTGCTTTGAAACAGCATTCTTCTGCGGTTTTCCGGCATCAAAGCCGACTGCTATCAAGTCTTTGTATTTTCCCTTTTGGCGATCAAGTTCCGTGCCGTCGGATGTTGCAGCCAACATGCCTGTAACAGAAGCTTCGTTTGACATGAAATAGCCTATTAGATTTTCTGTATTGGAAAGCATGGTTTGAGCTGCCGACTGTGCATCCGTATAGCTCGTCGATGGAGGCACCGTAACTTTTATCGTAACTGCCGCAGGCTTTGAAGCGGGTTTTTTAAATACATCATGACCCACGACTTCTACAGCATCCGGGAATAATCCTTCGCATTTTGCTTTCATTTCGTCTATAAATCCGTTTGTGCGGTCAAGTATGGATGCGGACGTAGCATCCTGCGATTGAACGGCTATGACTACGGGATTATCAGCTGTTGCAGCTTTGATTTTTTTATTAAAATCAGCTTGCTCAAACAGCTGGTCTGCCGCAAGCTTACCTGCCTCGACATTATTGGTTGCGGCTGTAGAAACTATCGAGCCTTCAGGTGGATCTGGAACGCCCGAGTCAAAACCTATGACTGGTATTTCTTTTGATTTGGTTTCCTGCAGCTGCGACATGACGGATTTTGTATCCAATGCTGCAAGGCAGATAGCATCCGGATTTTTGGACAATGCATTGTTTAGCATATCCACTTGAGTGCTTATATCCGATTCTGTCGGCGGACCTTCAAATGTGATATCGACATCATATTTTTTAGCCGCGTCTTCTGCTCCCTTCAAAACCGTCTGCCAAAATTGATGCTGAAAACCTTTTGAAACTACGGCTATATAAGGTTTTTTCCCGTCATCTTTAGTATCCTCAGTTTTCTCGGAAGATTGCCCTTCTGTATTTTCGGCACCCTTGGAACCGCCGCATCCTGCTAAAAGCGCAGCCAGCAGCATCGCCGACAAAAGAACTGCTAAAAACTTTTTCATAAAA
>CALCDS010000099.1 GCA_937900065.1 uncultured Clostridiaceae bacterium
TTTGTTAAACAGAGCCTGATGTATAAAAATGAGTTGCGTATCGAGTGGAGGAATAGGCATGATTAAGAATATAACTGAAGGTGTTGCAGCATGGGAGCAGGAAGTTGTAATTCCGACCTACCCTGTAGGGACACCTGATAAGAATCCAATGTTTCTTGAAAAACGTGTTTATCAAGGCAGCAGCGGCAGGGTATATCCGCACAGTGTAATTGATAAGATATATGATGAAAAGGTGGATAAAACCTATAGGGCAGTTTTTCTTGAAAATAAATATTTGTTTGTCATGATCCTGCCCGAGCTTGGAGGAAGAATCCAAAGAGCGCTTGACAAAACAAATAAATATGATTTCGTGTATTATAACAATGTTATTAAGCCGGCACTGGTTGGACTTAACGGGCCGTGGATTTCAGGAGGCATAGAGTTTAACTGGCCACAGCATCACCGCCCCAGCACATTTGACCCTGTTTCATATAAGATTACTCAAAATAAGGACGGCAGCTCTACAGTATGGGTAAGTGAAATAGAGAACATGTTCCGCACCAAAGGCATGGCTGCATTTACCCTGTACCCGGATAAAGCATATATAGAGATAAAGGTTCAGCTTTACAACCGCACCGCTATCCCTCAAACATTCCTGTGGTGGGCAAATCCCGCATTTTCAGTCAACGATAACACACAGTCGGTGTTCCCGCCGGATGTCAATTTTGTAATGGATCATGGAAAGCGTGATGTTTCCAGGTTCCCTATTGCTACGGGCACCTATTACAAGCAGGATTATTCGGCAGGTGTTGATATTTCACGCTATAAAAATATCCCTGTGCCTACATCATATATGGCATATCATTCCGACTATGATTTCGTAGGCGGATATGACCATGGAAAGAATGCCGGCATCTTGCATGTTGCCGATCATCGTTTCTCTCCCGGGAAAAAACAGTGGACATGGGGCTGTGGAGATTTTGGACAGGCATGGGATAGAAATCTGACTGATAATGACGGACCTTATATAGAACTTATGACAGGATGTTTTACAGACAACCAACCGGATTTTTCTTGGATAGCGCCTTATGAGGAAAGGGTGTTTACCCAGTATTTTATGCCCTACAAACAGGCTGGGATGGTCAAGAACGCTACCATCGATGCAGCAGTGAATATGGAGCTTATAGGAAATACGGTTAAAGCTGTTGCCTATGCAACTTCAGAGTTTAAGGATGCAAAGATCATATTGAAAGCAAAGGATTATATTTGCTTTGAAAAAACCATGACGCTCTCTCCAGTGGATGTTTTTAAAGAGGACATACAAGTAAAAGGCGGGACAAAGGAAAGCGACCTTACACTGGAGGTTTACGATAAGTCAGGTAAACTGCTGGTCAATTATACGCCAAAGGAGAAGGAAATTGAGAAAATGCCTGAACCGGCAAAGGCTCCCCCTGATCCTGAAGATGCAAAAACCACTGAAGACCTGTTTTTATACGGCCGGCACATTGAGCAGTACCGCCATGCTACTTATGAGGCCGCCGACTACTACAGGGAAGGTTTAAAACGGGATCCTACCGACATACGCATAAACAATGCTTATGGAAGATTGCTTTTGCGCAGAGGATTGTTTAAAGAGGCGGAACAGTATTTTAGGGCTGCAATAAAAAAGCAAACACGCTCAAACCCCAACCCATATGACGGCGAACCTTTCTATAATCTGGGGTTGTGCCTTAAATATCAAGATAGATTGCAGGAAGCATATGATGCATTCTATAAGGCAACATGGAATGGCGCATGGCAGGATGGCGCTTTCTATCATCTTGCATGCATTGCATCTATAAACGGAGATTTCACAACAGCCCTTTCACATATTGAGCGTTCACTTGTACGCAATTGGCACAATATGAAAGCCCGTACTTTAAAAACAGTGCTGCTGCGCAAGATAGGGAAATTGAAAGAGGCAGAGGAGTTTGCAAAGGAAAGCATTAAAATAGATATAATGGATTATGCCTCAAGAAACGAGCTGTCGCTGCTTGCAAAAAAGGCGGGCTGCATTGATAAATCAAATGAAATAGAGAAAGATATAGCCAAACTTATGGGAGGCAATCATAATACCTGCATTGAAGTCTCCATGGAATATAGCGATGCCGGATTTTATGAGGAGGCTGATGCACTTCTTGCAGGCTTTGCCGGACAGATCGGCAATGAATACAAGGTTTACCCTATGGTGTTTTATTATATGGGATACAATATGTTAAAGCTTGGGAAGAGGGACAGCGCAATAAAGTATTTTAAACTTGCAGCTGCATCATGCAGTGATTACTGCTTCCCCCACAGATTGAGCGATATTATTGTTCTTAAGGCAGCTATTTCGTTGAATCCCGAGGATTGGAAAGCGCCGTATTACCTTGGAAACCTGTGGTATGATAAAAAGCAATACAGTTTGGCTATTACATATTGGGAGCTTTCAAGAGGCCTTAACGACAGCTTCCCAACGGTTCACCGCAATCTGTCCCTTGCCTACTTTAACAAACAAAAGGAACCGCAAAAGGCAAAAGTAGAGATGGAAAAGGCTTTTGAACTTGACACTAAGGATTCCAGAGTGTTCATGGAGCTTGACCAACTATACAAAAAACTCGGATTCAGCCCGCAAAAAAGGCTTGCCATGTTTGAAAAGCACATGGACGTAGTCATGGAAAGAGACGATCTATATCTTGAATATGTGACTTTGAATAACTTTATGGGTGATAGCGAAAAGGCGCTAAGGCTGATTGAGAATAGAAAATTTCATCCTTGGGAAGGCGGGGAAGGCAAGGTACCTGCACAGTATATTTATTCGCTGGTAGAACTGGCCAAAAAATCAATAGATAATGGGTTTTACGAAAAAGCTGTAAAGCTGCTGAAAAGGGCAACCGTCTATCCGCACAATCTTGGTGAGGGCAAACTTGCCGGCGCCCAGGAAAACAATATCTATTACTTTATGGGTTGTGCTTATGAGAAAATCGGGGACAATGAAAATGCACGGCAATGCTTTGAAAAAGCGTCCACCGGACTTAGTGAGCCTGCAGGAATGATGTATTACAACGACCAGCCGCCTGAGACTATTTTTTATCAAGGTGCGGCACTGCTTAAACTCGATCGGTTCAGAGAGGCAAACAGCCGTTTTAACAAATTGATTTCCTATGGCGAAAAGCATATTTTTGATAATGTCAAGATCGATTATTTTGCTGTATCATTGCCTGATCTTCTTATTTTTGATGAAGACCTTAACAAAAAGAACAAAGTGCACTGCCTTTATATGATGGGACTTGGCTGGCTCGGCAAGGGCAGTGTTCAAAAGTCCATGGAATATTTCAAGCAAGCAGGGATGCTCAATGTCAATCATCTCGGCATTAAAACGCATATGAATTTAAAGCTGTAGGCAAAATATCGGCTAGTTAGTTTATGGATATGAGTTTGCAGCAAGGAGGACGGGCATGGTTGTTTTAGATAGATTTCAAAATCTAAGTGCAATACGTATTGAAAATGAAGGCATGAGGATCATTGTACTGCCTGAGAACGGGGGCAAAGTTGCCTCAATATATGACAAGCAAAAAAATTTCGAATTGCTGTTTCAAAATCCAAAACAGCAATTCGAAAGACCAAAAATATATTCAAATTTTGCAGACTTTGATGCCTCTGGCTTTGATGATGCTTTTCCAACAATAGACCAATGCAGCATCGATGTTAACGGGCAAAAAATCATCTACCCGGATCACGGGGAGATATGGTCGGCAAGGTTTGATAGTGTAATTGAAGGGGATTATGCTTTGATGACTTATCAAAGCATAATCCTGCCATATAGATACAGCAAGCGGCTTTCTCTGCATGATAAAAGATTGGTTTGCAGCTATAAGATTGAAAACACAGGTAAAGTGAGCTTTCCATTTTTGTGGGCATTTCATTGCCTGGTCAATTACAATGAAGATATGAAACTGATTTTTCCGAGGGATATAGAGCATGTTGAAAATGTGTGTGAATCACGGCGGTTTGGAGAGGTGGGGGCAATTTACAGCGCACCTGTCGATATGATTAAAACAGGGCAAATGTATGATTTTACAACTGTCCCTCCAAGGACACCAAAGAGCATGGAGAAATATTATATCAAAGAGAAGATAACTGAAGGGCGCTGCGGATATTACTATCCGTCAAAGGACGTTACGGCTGTCATAGAGTATGATGCCGAGAAACTGCCTTATCTTGGCTTTTGGGTGACTGCAGGCGGCTTTAGGGGCGACTATAACTGCGCACTGGAGCCTGCAACAGGCTATTATGACAGCGTGCCTGTTGCCGATAAAAACCACAGCTCATGTGTCCTTACGCCCGGTGAAAAATTTGAATTTGCGCTGACAATTGAATTATCATAAGAAAATGGGCTGTTCATCGTACAACAGCCCATTTTCTATCACAAAACTAGGCAAAGGAAACATTGCAATGGATGCGCAAGGGCGGCATGTTCCATATTGTACATAAAAATACACGAATTATCTGCTTTTACATTTTTCTATATGTTATACTATTGATTGTATACTATATTTGAAGAATATCATATGGAGGATTTGATATGAAAAATAAGTTGGGTTTTACAATAGCTTCTCTATCAAGTCTTTTGACATTTGCAATCGGCCTTACAATGCTTTCTACGCTTTTAATGCCCATTTCAAACAGCTTTAACATTCCAATCGATAGATCCGGAATATTGTTTACCGCCAATTTTCTAGGCTTTATAATATTCAATATAATCTTCTCAATCTTTGCATCAAGGGTCGATATGAGAAAAACCCTTATAATATCCATGGCTTTATATTCCATATTTTTATATTTGTCCACAAAAGCTCAATCCTTTAACATGCTTTTAATCTATACAATGCTGGCGGGAGGAGTCGGAGGGTTGGCTGAAAGCATAAGCAGCACAATGGTTGTGGAAATAAACAAGTCCAGGGAAGGATTTTATTTTAATTTTACACAGGCTTTCTTTGGATTGGGGGCAATCATAGGCCCCCTGCTTTCAGGATATCTCGACGGGCTTAGCTATTCATGGAAATTGATGTTTGAGATAACTGCAGCGCTTGGCATTGTAAGCATGGTTCTCCTTTGCATTTTTGATACAGACAGTATGGAAAAAAGGGAAAGCCTTAAACTTAAAGACATTGGAAAGATATTTAGCATAAGGGAATTCAATCTGATGATAATTGCCATGATGCTCTATGTTGGCGCGGAGACAGGGGTATGGGGTTGGATATCGACTTTGCTGAAACTTCAGTTTAAAATAACTCCACTAAAGTCCAGCCTTTCAGTTGCCGTATTCTGGAGCTTTATGATCATAGGTAGGATAATTACGGCCAAGCTAAGCGATAATATAAGTTTAAGAAAGATCATACTATTGCTAAGCGTGCTTGGAACGGTATTTACATTGATGTCGGCTTTTTCAAAGAGCGAGATTGCAATATGGGTATTGCTATGCTTGATAGGGCTTTCATATTCTGGGATTTGGCCCACTATCGTAGCGTACTCGGGCAAGGTCTCGGGAAAGTATTCCACGTCAGCATACTTTTTGACGATTGCAGCGGGTGGAATCGGAGGCATGATAATACCATATTTTCTTGGAATACTCGGAAAGGCTGTTTCGATATCAACTACGCTCGGTACAATATCGGTTATAATATTCGGCGTCGTCATATCGACTCTCCTTTGCAGAGAGAACATGCCGATACATGAAACATATTCGGAACGCAGATCCGGTTAAAAATCTTTTACTATGTCTAAAGTCATATTCTTAAATCCTGATATGACTTTGTCGGCATCTTTTAGTATGTCCGGCGAGCCGACGCCGATGCAGTGCATTCCCGCATTCTTGGCAGCTTTTACTCCTGATATGGCATCCTCAAACACTAAGCATGCATCAGGCATGGTAGATAAAGCTTCCGCAGCCTTCAGAAAGACTTCAGGATCGGGTTTTGCCTTGGTTACTTTGTTCCCATCGATTATTGCGTCAAAAAAGCGGGCGATGCCAAGGGAGCTTATGATTATAGATGTGTTTTTGCTTGCAGACCCCAAGGCTGTTTTCATCCCTGAATTTTTAAGTGCTTCTAAAAATTCCAATACTCCGGGAAGTATTTCAGAACGGTCCATATTTTTTATATATTCAACATACCATTTATTTTTTTGCTCTGCGAGCCTTAATTTGGTTTCAGGATCAAAATCCTTATGCCCGATTTCAAGTATAATATCAAGAGACTGCATACGGCTTACTCCCTTTAGCCTTTCATTGTCTCTTTTGGTAAATTCAATTCCAAGCTCATCAGCAAGCCTCTTCCACGCCAGATAGTGATATTTTGCAGTATCTACAATGACTCCGTCAAGATCAAAAATACACGCCTTTATAGCATTCATATGTTTATCCTCCAATATAATTTTGATGCAAGCTATGGCTGTTAAAGATTTGGCTGCATAGTTTTGTGTATCAAAAAATTCAAATATGATGCCATGTTTTGCTAAACCAAATATAATACAATTTCTCATATTATACAATATATATGGATTGTCTATATTAGCTA
>CALCDS010000100.1 GCA_937900065.1 uncultured Clostridiaceae bacterium
GCTGTCTTTCAACCATAAAAAAACCTTTCATCCCATCTAAAGGACGAAAGGTTTATATCCGCGGTACCACCTTGTTTCCGGCTGACGCCGGCTCTTGCCGGATTAACGGCCCATGCCGTCAGGATTTACTGTCATTTCAATCCTGAAGTTCAGGAGCTACCTTCGACAGGCACTTTTCCCGGGATGCCTTCCAGCCTATGGACAATCCCTCTCTTAGGGCAGTTTCCTTCTATTTCTCTCCTTCAAAACTTATGCAATATTTATGACTAAAATTGAAATTTCCACGATACAAAGTGAATCTATTTTGTGATAACTTCTCTGATTTTTCAACCTTATATCAGCTACTCGCTTAATCTATAGTATACCCATGTCGTGAAATATGTCAACATTTTTTAGGGTTAATAATATTATACACCAGGGTAACCACTGTCACAACGGGTGAATAGTATAAACTGATAATATATGAAACCAGGAGGTATCATCTTGAGAAAAAAAGGTTTAATTACAACATGCATAACGATTATTTTGTTGTTTACGTTATCGCTTTCAGGATGCAAATCAAGTAAAAATTCAAAAGAAGGCTTGACCAAGGTAAGGCTAAATGAAGTGGTGAGGTCCATATTCTATGCTCCAATGTATGTGGCATTAAATGAAGGATTCTTTAAAGAAGAAGGACTTGAAATTGAACTGTCGACTGGCCAGGGGGCCGACAAGACCATGCAGCAAGTGCTATCCAGAAATGCCGACATAGGTTTTTGCGGTTCCGAACAGACCATATATTCATACAGCCAGGGCAGGGAAGATTACCCGATACTATTTGCGCAGCTTACCAAAAGGGACGGCTCATTTTTGGTAGGGAGAACAGCCGACCCTGACTTTAACTGGGAAAAATTAAGAGGAAAAACAGTCATAGGAGGAAGACCTGGAGGCATGCCTGAAATGACTCTGGAATATATACTCAGAAATCACGGACTGACCATGTCCTATAACGGCGAGCAAACAGGCAAAGATATAAACATCCTTACCAATCTTGATTTTACGGCCACATCGGCAGCATTTAAAGCCGGTACAGCCGATTATGTGGCTTTGTTTGAACCTACAGCCACAGTGCTTCAGGATCAAGGAGCAGGTTTTATAGTGGCATCCATAGGCAAGGATTCAGGTGAAATACCATATACCTGCTTTTTCGCAACCAAATCCTATATGGAAGCAAATCCGGAAATCATACAAAAATTCACAAATGCGCTATACAAGGGAATGATATGGGTAAATGAACATTCTCCTGAAGAAATAATGAAATCAATAAAGCCTTTCTTCCCGGGAGCTGACGAGAAACAGATAACTACAGTCGTAAAAAGATATAAAGATCAGGATTCCTGGACAAAGGACCTTATACTGACAGAAGAGGCATTGACGAGGATAGAAGATATAATCCAGTCATACAAGGCAGAGTTGCTGCCAAGCCGGCCGCCCTACGATAAAATAGTAAATACAAAATTTGCTGTGGAGGCAGCCAAAAAATTCAATAAATAAATAAGGGGAGGGGATAATGGTGACCGGTCCCAAACTTGAAATAAAAAATCTCTCCATGAGATATCATACGTTAAATGGTGAGACCGAGGCGGTAAGCGATTTCTCCCTCAAAGTCGATGAGGGAGAGTTTATAAGCATTGTCGGGCCTAGCGGATGCGGCAAGTCGACCATTCTGTCTTTGATAGCAGGACTGTTAAAACCGTCTTCAGGAAGCATATACCTTGATGGTATCGAAATAACCAAGCCAACCGGTCATATAGGATATATGTTTCAGGAAGATGACTTATTTGAATGGCGAACAATACAACAAAACACCATGTTAGGGTTAGAGATACAGCATGCCGATTCGCCTGAACAGAGAAAAAGGCTTGATGATATGCTTTTCAAATATGGTTTAGATAATTTTAAAAACTATTATCCCCGCCAGCTTTCCGGTGGAATGAGGCAAAAAGTTGCGCTCATAAGGACACTTGCTCTAGCCCCTGAACTGCTGCTTCTTGATGAACCATTTTCAGCCTTGGATTATCAAACGAGGCTTGCTGTTGCAGACGAGATAGGTACAATATTAAAACAGGAGCAGAAAACTACCATATTGGTTACCCATGATATCTCAGATGAGATATGCATATCGTAGAACTCAGCAAAACCGATATTGCCGTGCCCTAAGATATGGCACGGCAATATTAAACAAGATTCAAAATCGCTGCATGGCATTTCATTTTACGATTTGTCATCAATTCACATCAGAATTTGAAAAGTTGAAATGTATGTTTACACTGCCGTCATCTCCTATTTCTATCCGCTTTACAAGCCTCTCTAGAAGATTTCGGTCAACCCCGCAGTTTAGATTCAAAACATCGTATATCAAATCCGGAAGCATTGATTCGCCATCAATTCTATAAATTTTATTTTGAAGCATACCTTCTTTTTTAGTTTCCATTTGCAATATATAAGAGTTAAATTCAGCTTTATATTCCATATACATCTTTTCGTCTATCAATCCATTGAGCCTGTCTTTATATGCCATCTCATTTTTGAATCGGGCAAGGTTTATCTCCCTGTCAATCCGTTTGATATCTTCATTTTCATATTTTTGAAAATCCAATCTCTCCTTTATGTCTTCAAGCATATTTTCCAATCCGACAGCCTTTTTTATTTCATTCCTTAATTCTTCAGACACTATTTCCTTAAGCTCTTCTTCATAGATTGCATGGCTCGTACAGGCCGATTTGCCATATCTTGTATATTTGCCGCATCTGTACAATCCTCTATCATCATGCATTTTATAATATAGAGCTGAACCGCATTCCCTGCAGTACACAAAGGAAGTGAAAAGGTGGGGTGATTTAGGGCCGGAGCGGTATTTTACTTCACCCTTCCGCTTTGACAATATATCCTGCACCAGTGTAAAAGTGTCCTTGCTTATAATGCTTTCATGAGCGTCCTCCACAACTATCCACTGTGACTTGGGCAGCTGCTTTATTGTTCTGTCTTTAAAACTTTTCCTGGCATATTTGTGCTGCACAAGGCAGCCCGTATACACGGGATTGGTCAGTATCTTTTTTACTGTCGTAGAATTCCATCTATCCGATTTCCTGCCGAAGCGGCCGTAACTTGAAGGATTTTTTATGCCCTTATCTTGCAGCATCGATGCAATTTTTGTAAACCCATACCCTTTTATATAGAGTTCAAAAATATCTTTCACTACGCATGATGCATAATAATCGACTTCAAGCTTGTTTTTATGTTCTGCAGATTTTTTATATCCATATGGCGCAAAAGCTCCAAGGTATTCTCCCATTTTCTTTTTATGCATGAATGCAAACTTTATTTTCCGCGATATGTCCTTTGAGTATCTTTCATTAAACCATGTCTTTATTCCTATGATATCGTCTTCATCGCTTAACGTGTCGTAACCATCATTGATTGCTATAAGCCTTACATCGTTTTTGCTTAGGTAATCGAGAAAAAGGAGCGTCATGATATTGTTTCTGCCTATTCTGGATAAATCCTTGACAAGAATCAGGTTTACATTCCCGCTTTCTATTTCGGCTTTAAGCATTTTAATACCTGGCCTGTCAAAATCAGTGCCGCTATACCCTTCATCAAAATATCTTGCCGCAACCTTATACCCATTTTCATGGGCATACCTATCCAGCGCCTCTTCCTGAATCTTTATGGATTCCTGCTGTTCCTCATGTTCGGTCGACACCCTTCCGTACAATGCCGCTTCCCATATCAAGCGAACCCCCTCCAAGTTTGTATAATTGATTTCCATCCGATAATCTGTACAGTATTATTTTCATCATCAAATCATACAATCTTTCAGAGCTCTCATATTCTCTTTCAATCTTTCTTGGCATAACACCCTCCATGAACAAAATAAAACTTCCATATCATAATATGTACTATTCTTTTATGCTGAATATATGATAAAAATTCAATATAAAAAAATAATGGCTCTGTTTAACAAAGATGTTGATTTTGAGCATCTCGTTCACCTATTCGCACTTTTTAAGTTCTAAGTCTCATTGCCCTCGCTCATCAAGAACTTTTGCAACTCACTTCGTTCAAACACGCAAAAGTTCTAAGTCTCATTGCCCTCGCTCATCAAGAACTTTTGCAACTCACTTCGTTCAAACACGCAAAAGTTCTAGGATTCGCTTCGGCAATTTCGCCAAGAACTTAGCAAAAGTGCTCACACCGTTCACTTCGATTGCTCAAGAAATCAACAATATACTTTAACATAGCCAAAATAATAAATCGAGTACTTTTAAATGCATGATCAAG
>CALCDS010000101.1 GCA_937900065.1 uncultured Clostridiaceae bacterium
GAGCTCTTTTTTATGCTTAAAATTGAAACTATAATTAATTTTATGCGGCAGAAAAACATTATCAACAATTAAAAAAAATAAAACAGATAAGTCTCCTTACATGAAACAAACCTTACTTTAGCGCCCTTTCAATTATTTCTATATATGCTCTATAATCTGGTTTCTCACTGAGCACATCGCCATACCAGGGCTTCTCTGATTCAATATTATCGCCGAAAAAGCGGGCTTTATAAATAATCTCAGGGCGGTATTCAAAATGCAATATATCAAAATGGCTCCACTTGCCGCCCCATATAAAATTATATTTTTCAAAAACAGCTGGAACTTCATGAGGGTAATTTGCCAATCTCTTAGCCCCTTCGCTTTGGGAGGCCCATTTCCAGTAATCTCTTTTATTTCTGGCAAGGTCTATGGCAATCCCGAAAGAATGGGGGCTTAACCTCCTGGTGCCTGCGATATAGCGGTAATTGAACGTACCGCTGGATGGAAGCACTACAGAGCGGATATCGTTCCTTTTGGCCATAATTTCAGATAGCTCATTTAAGGCTCCACAAAGAGCATCTGCAGCTTTATTGTTACGATTGAATTGGTAATAACCGCAACCGGTTTTAATGGTTTTAAGATTGGATTGAACCTGCACACTGGAATTTCCATATACATCATGGAGCAGGCTGTATACCCTGAATCGTCCGGGGTCAAAATCATTTTTCATGAGCTCTTTTATACCATAAAGGGGATAAATCTGCTCCATCATGTCTTGTATATCGCAGTTTTCCATCTTTTCATCCGGACTTTTTAGCCTTTTATCATCATACAATATACGGTTTCCGGATTTCATAATAATATATACTTTACCATCTACGGATTCAACTTTGGTAACATATCCGGGATAGGCCATCATGATGCACAAAATATCCCTTTTTACCATGGTATCATATTCCTGATTACTATTATCCGATAATAGATTTTTCACCGGTATTTTTCTTATGCATCCGGTCGCTGCCAAGATAACAATCAACAATATACATAAACATGCTTTTTTCATATGCACCTCATCCTTTTGCATGGAACTAAATATTGTTCTTATTATGTGTAAATAAATATGGTTTTATCAGGATAGCGCACTTGCTTTCCTGGCAGCTTTTTTATATTTACAAATAATTAACCCATTTTTAATAGCTAATTAATCTATATGCTTTATCATACATAATGTAAACTTTTTATTTAACCCCTCTTTTCTCTAATAATTTCTATAAGGAAGTAGCCCGTGATGGGCTATTTGTGTTTTTTGTATACAAAGCTTAAAAGTTCATATTTGTATTAGACTCTATCGCATATGCACTATGCACAGCGCCACTGCTATTGCGGCAAACATAACACCCAGATTGAGGAGCATGGGCAGCGCACAGTTAAGCTGTGAAAGGCTGCCCGCGGCCCACCCCACAGGTGTGCTGATAAGAAAAATAACGGCAAAAATGAGGCTGTTCGTGCGCGCTCGCTCACCCATCGGGATGACGACCGACATGATTGACTCAAACAAAGGGTTGAGCACGGCAAGGGCAAATGCTTCGCATATGGCGGAGAAAAACACGGGCCATAAGGCTGCCCACGGGAGGCATCCAAGCAGTACGAGAAGCCCAAGCACATGCAATCCAAGGCCGGCAAGGAGCGGGAAGCGTATGGAGCGCAGATGGATATGCGGCGTGATTAGCATGTAGACAACGATCGAGGTCGCCGAAGCCACCAGCGGGAAGACTGAAAACAGAGAGTTACTGACGCTATAGGCCCGCGTGATGAAAAGCGGCCAGAAGGCGGCATGCACGCTGTTGTAGCAGGTGAGGAGTGCCCCGAGAGTCACGCACAGCAACAGGCGCGGCTGCCGGAGCGCGGAAAATGCCTTGCCAAAGCCCCCGAATGTCAGTGCAAGCACGGATTTGCCTTGGCACTCCTCAATGCGCCACTTACCCTGCCTGCTCTCGTTTGCAAGGCGGTATTGCAGGATAAATTTGAGCGTCATCAATAACATAGAGATAAGGTAGATCACGCGCATGGTCGGCACGAGCGTGAAGCGGTCAATGCAAGGAGCGGCAAGCGGCGAAAGAAAACCCGAGGCGAGGCCGATGAGATTGAGGATAGTGTAGATGTTCACGAGCTTTTCCGTGTCGCCGTCCTCAACAATCATGCAGCTGAAGCAGTTGTTTATGACCTGCCGCATGCTGTTGAAAAATATTGCCGCCAAAAAATATGGATAACACTGTGCGGTTCCCCACAGCAGGCAGGGAACCGTCCAGCTGAGCAATCCAAAAAATAGCATCATCTTCCGTCTGCCGTATTTATCCGTGATGGCGCCCGAAAACAAACCCCACACGAGCTGCAAAGCGAGCCCGAGACTTACAATAAAGCCGATCTGCCCGTCATTTAGGCCGACAGCTGCCATATAGATGGAAGCAAACGGCATGAAAAGATTGCTTGGTATAGCCCACAGGGGCTCCGTAACCACGCAGGCTCTTTGGTTGCCCCTGAGAGAGCGAAGTGTCCGCAAAAGCGGATGCGAATATTTCATTTTTTATTCTCCTTTACTTAAGAATGGCATCACCTCCTTTCGCAAAAGTTTCACCGGCTGCCGCCGAATATATGAATGCATTCATTAACTAGCTCCTCCTTTATTTATTTTTTAAAGCAAAGTCACAAATTTCCAGCAGGAATATATTTTTAATATGTATATTTATACCAACAGTCCCCTATCCGGTTGGTATCAAGCGTTTGCGAAGATTGTTTAATATGAAACATTTTATAAATGAGAATGTTGCACAATGAATTGTTAATTTATTGTGCAACAGTTTTTTATATCCCAATTATGCGGCAGGCTACTTTCTTTTTATAAATAAACAGTAAATTTGGTAATATATGCATTCTTTTCAGTTATAAAACTTCTATTAGAAATAATAACATAAAATATATTTTTATGCTATTATGGGAATATAAGGTGACATATTTTATGCACGTCTGAAAAATATCTTGAATCAGCCTAAAAATCAAGGGTTGAATAATCTTTAGACAACAGTTTATATGGAAAGGAGCGATACTATGGATGTTAAAAAGGTCGTATCGAAAATGACTTTAGAGGAAAAGGCAAGCTTATGTTCAGGGCGTGACTTCTGGCATACAAAGGCAATAGAAAGGCTTAAAGTGCCTGAAGTTATGTTAAGTGACGGGCCTCACGGGCTTCGCAAACAGGACCAGACTAAAGAGAATGCAGGTATCAATGACAGCATAAAGGCAGTATGTTTTCCTGCGGCTTGTGCAATGGCGGCATCCTTTGATAGGAAACTTATTTATGAAGTTGGAAGAGCCATAGGTGATGAGTGTCAGCATGAAAACATAAGCACGATTTTAGGACCTGCAGTTAATATAAAGCGTTCTCCTTTATGCGGCAGAAACTTTGAATATTTCTCTGAAGATCCATACTTGACAACAGAGATGGCTGCAAGCCATATAAAAGGCGTGCAAAGCAGGAACATAGGAACAAGCATCAAACATTTTCTGGCCAATAACCAGGAGCATAGAAGGATGAGCTCAAGTTCCGAAATTGATGAAAGGACCCTTAGGGAAATTTATCTTGCAGCTTTTGAGGGTGCAATAAAGGACGCGAAGCCATGGACCGTTATGTGCTCTTATAATAAAATAAACGGAACTTTTGCTTCTGAAAACAAGAGATTTTTGACAGATATATTGAGAAATGAATGGGGTTTTGAAGGCTATGTAATGAGCGACTGGGGAGCAGTAAACGACAGGGTCAAAGGCATAGAGGCAGGACTTGACCTTGAAATGCCGGGCTCAAATGGTTTAAATGATTCCAGAATCGTTCAGGCGGTAAAAGAAGGCAGGCTGGATGAAAAGATACTAGATAAGGCTGTAGAGAGAATTTTAAACATAATAAACAGATATATTGAAAACAGAAAACCTGACACCAAGTGGGATATGGAGGCTCATCACAATCTTGCCACAAAATTTGCAGGAGAATGTATTGTGCTTCTTAAAAATGAAGGCATTTTGCCTCTTAAGAAGGGCAGCAGGATTGCATTTATAGGAAAATTTGCTGAAAAGCCAAGGTATCAGGGCGGGGGAAGTTCCCATGTCAATTCTTTCAAAGTAGAGAACGCACTTTCAGTTGTAGAAGGCGTAGCTGATGTTACGTATGCACAAGGCTATGATGATGACAAAGATGTGGTTGATGAAGAGCTGATAAGGCAGGCACAGGAAGCTGCAAAAAAGGCCAAGGCGGCTGTTATATTTGCAGGGCTTCCGGATTCTTTCGAGTCTGAAGGCTATGACAGAACCCATATGCGTATGCCCGACTGCCAAAATGAACTTATCAGAAGAGTCGCTAAGGTGCAGCCCAATACGATTGTTGTGCTTCATAATGGTTCTCCGGTTGAGATGCCTTGGGCAGATGATGTAAAGGGCATATTGGAGACTTATCTTGGAGGCCAGGGAGTAGGCAGAGCATGCGTTGACGTATTGTTTGGCGATGTAAATCCAAGCGGAAAGCTTCCTGAAACTTTCCCGAGAAAGCTTCAGGACAACCCGTCTTATCTGTATTATCATGGTGAAGGAGACAGAGTGGAATACAGGGAAGGCGTGTTTGTCGGTTATCGTTATTACGATGCAAAGGATATGGACGTATTGTTCCCGTTTGGCTTTGGGCTTAGCTATACAACATTTGATTACTCAAACCTTAAGTTGAGCTCAAAAGAAATAAAGGATACTGATAAACTTACGGTTAATGTAGATGTTACAAACATCGGCAATAGAGCGGGGAAAGAAATTGTAGAGTTGTATGTGGGAGAGAAAAACCCTAATGTCATAAGGCCTGTAAAGGATCTTAGAGGATTTGAAAAGATAAGCTTAAACCCCGGTGAAACCAAGACCGTTAAATTCACTTTAGATAAACGTGCTTTTGCTTATTATAATACGCAAATAAATGATTGGTATGCGGAAAGTGGAGACTATGAAATACTCATCGGAAAATCCTCAAGAAACATCGTGCTTAAAGATACGGTCCATGTAAAGGCCTCAAAGATGCTGCCTTTTAAATTGACTGTAAATACTACATTTGGAGATTTATTTGAAAGGCCGGAGATCGCAAGGGAATTAAAGCCTCTTGTGGATGCATTGAAAGCATCTATGGGAGGACAGGAAGAGAAAGGGGCAGGGTCAGAGGCAATAACTGAAGATATGAACAATGCCATGCTTAAGTATATGCCTTTGCGCGGGATTTTAAGTTTCGGGAATGTGAATATCACATATGATAAGCTTGAAGCCATGGTTGATGAGATAAACAAAAAGCTTTTCAAGAATTAATTCAGGCTATGTTAAAGTACAATGTTGATCTTTGAGCAATCCAAGTGAGC
>CALCDS010000102.1 GCA_937900065.1 uncultured Clostridiaceae bacterium
ATCATTATATAATCCCATATTTAAAAATACATGCACAGATTATTGCTATTAAAGAGCTTGAAAGAGTCCCGACCAGGTAATAATCGCTGAAATCATTAGTTTCAAACTGTTTAAATCTGGCTATGGATTTAGCTGCGATCACAAATGCTATGCTCTCATAATGTCCGCTTATGATCAATAGAAATATAATTATCCTTTCAAGTATCCCGATAACTTCCCCATATTTGTACTGCGATTTGTCCAAGTTTGAAAATTCCGCTTTATGACTGCATGTTTGATTGGCGGCAGCCATTTCTTGAGCAGTCTTTTGGGGGATGCTCCTCAGTTTAGCAGCTGTGCCTTTCATTGACTTATTGCTTTTAACAGCCTGTCCGTATATCAACTGCTTTGGCAGCTTTAAAACAAGTTTTACAGCAACAGTTCCTCCATTTATCAAAAAAAGTATGCATGACACAAACAGTATGGCATAAACAATATCGGCTCCTGCAATAGTCCCTAGTTCAGGATACGACTCGTATAACCATGTGGCTGCCCTTTGCCCCATATAATTCAACGATATACTTCTAAATGAAGGGCTCATGGCAAATATAAACATAATATGCAATACTTGGTCAATAATAAAAAAGATTATTGACGGCACTTTCTTGAAACTTTTATCACAACATATCTTTAAATAATCAATAAAGAAATGGGAAATAGTTATAATAAAGATATAAAAAATCAGGTAAATGCATATAAAAGGAATCGTGATTATCAAGGCAGAAACAAAAAATAATAAAGAATGTTTCCAAAGTATCTTTAAATTCCTTCTCTTTGTAATACTCATCTCATCATTTTGAATATAAAAATCATTAAATATATGGCTCAATATCAGCAAGCTTATTATTATTTTGGTATACATATCAAAATCCCCACTTATTTTCTAATAGTGAATATATAAAGCTATGATGTATTCCACAATACATATTTGTTATGATGCATTCTGAAGTACATCATCAGCCATGATGTGCCCTGAAGTACATAATTCTTAAAATCTTATTGATCGCCATATTTTTGCTTGAGAAAACCAATGATATTTTGCTTTGCATATTTTATCTGATAATAACATGCATTTTTTAATATCCTGCTGACTGTTCCCTGCGTCACTTTCAATTTATCAGCCACACTGCGTTGAGATTTTAATTCATTATACAGTTTAATGATTTGGCGCTGTTTTGCCGTCATTTTATTTGTGCTTACTTCCATAAGATAAATCAGCGAATTTATCAATTCATCTTCAATTGAGCCTGTACAATAACAAACCGACGGCTTCTTTTCTTTAGCACGCATCACCATCTTACGGGCATTGTGATATGCCGGTCCATCAGATCTTATTGCAATATCGGGATTCGGTTCTATATCCATGCTCCCAATGCCTATGCCATATACCAATTTAACAGGATCCATGTTTTGTGATATGAATTCTATTATTTCATAGCTTAAATAAGAGTATTCTTCATATAGCAGGCCCTGAAACTCATCTCCTAAAGTGACGGTAAATTTTGATGCAATATAGCCGCTGTATTTGGAATTTACCAAGTCCTCTATCACATAGATGAATTTTTTTTGAACTTCATATCGGTTATTTATTTGTCTGGATTTAACAATGTCCCCTATTATAGCACAATAATTCATTCCCATTTTCCCCTCACACGCTTTATTCCTCTTTAAATCCATATTTATCAAAAACAAATGTCTCGTACTTATCACAATTTATACTGCTTAAATTCAAGTTCTATTTAACAAAGATGTTGATTTTGAGCACAAATATCTTGTTCACGCTTTTTCAGGCGGCATAAAATGATTTACCAATGTAACTATTCCGCCACAAATAAGATTTAGATAATAGTTGATAAGGCTCCAGAGCAACGTCGCATAAGGCATTATTCCAGGGCTTACAAATCGCTTGAACAACAGGTAAAAACCTGCCTCTGACGTCCCTATGGTCCCTGGAGTGGGTATCACGGTTATAATAAGATAAATCATGGACTGCAATGTCATAACATCCGTAAAGGAAATAGTATTCACTGAAAGTCCGCGGAATATGAAATAACCTATTGCAAAATAACACGACAACTGCAGGGCTGACAAAATAAATATGATAAATATAAGCCTATGGCTGCCTTTTATTTTATCCATGCTGTCGGAATATTCTCTGATGTAAGCCATTATCTTATCCTTGGCAGTATCCATGTCTTTTATAATTTTAATCCTGTGAAGGAACGACAATACATAAAAAACTGCCTTTTCAACTATTTTAGGATTCAAGAACAAAGCAACGAACAGGGATGTGCTCATCATATGCAGCACTAGTCCGATTATGATGACGCTGAAAGAACCTCTTACAACATCATATATAAAATCATGCCTCAAAAAAAATACCATTGCCATATAAACTGTGAAAGCTATCCTATATATAACAAACTTGTTTATGGCAATCAATGTCCCTTTGCCTGCCGGTACAGAATAACCCATCATCGTATATATCTGAGCAGGCTGGCACCCAACCGCATATGGAGTGATTTCACTATAGTATTGCCCGATTAAAGTTATCTTCAATGAGCGGCGCAGACTGAATTTTACTCCAACCTTGCTCGATACGGCCTGGATAATCAATGCATCGATTATCCAGTATAAAACCATGCATAAAACCGCTGTCAACAGCAAATACCTGTTGGTTCTATAGAGCAAATAGGATATTTCGGCAGGATTAATATTTGATAATATTATCCTGCTCGTAGCCACTATAAGAACAATAGTAAATAAATAACTGATTGCTTTTTTCATGTATTTTTCCTCTCTAATCATATCCACCTTTATAACTTGCACTTCTAAATCGAGCAAAAAATTAGGGGACAAATTTACATGTCCCATCATCATCCGTTCATCTTTTTTAGCTCTTTCATGTTTTCTCTGATTTCATCTGTTTTTTGACCCACGGTATTTTCCATAACCTTTATGAGCTCTATAACATCTTCCTGGATTTTGGACAGCATTTCACCTGTGTTTTGCTGAAGCATTTCGGAAAGCTCTTTACCGTTTTCGTCCAAATTATTTTCAAGGTCGACTAGAAGTTGGTTCGCATAATCCTTTGCACCCAACCTGATTTCTTTTGCATTTTTCTGTGCATTCCCTATTATCTCCAAAGCTCTTCTATTTGCTTCAGATGTGATATCGTGATGTTCAACTTCTCTTTTAAGCCTCACATCAGTCTCCTTTATCATAGCATCGGCCTGCTTTTGAGCTTCAGCTATTATTCTCTGCTTTTCCTGAGTTATCCATTTTGCCTGTTTCAATTCATCCGGAAGTTTTATCCTTATCTCTTTTAGCATATCCAATAGATCCTCTTTGTTTAGCATTACCCTTCCGGTCATAGGTATTACTTTGCCATCTTCAATCATATCTTCAAGATGGTCAATCAACTCAAGAACATCCAATCACCTTGCACCCCCATTCCTACCTGCCTTCCTCAACACCTGGGTCAATATCGAATCTGGAACCAGCTCTTTTATGCATCCGCCGTACACTGCTATTTGCTTTACGGCACTTGAACTTAAATATGAATATTTATTGTTGGTCATCATAAAAAGGGTCTCTATTTCCGGATTGAGTTTATGGTTCAGCATTGCCATCTGAAATTCGTATTCAAAATCCGAAACCGCTCTCAATCCCTTTATTATCACCTTTGCGTTCTTTGTGTTCATATAATGTATCAAAAGACCCGAAAAATGTTCAACCTCTACATTACTGATGCCGCCGGTCACCTTTTTGAGCATCGACACTCTTTCATCCTGCGTAAACATTGGAGTTTTGTCCGGATTTTCCAGCACGGCTACAATCAGTTTATCAAATATGCAAGCTGCTCTCTGTATCACATCTAGGTGACCGTTTGTTACCGGGTCAAAGCTTCCTGGATATACCGCTATTCTTTCCATGTCCTATTCCTCCAGCATTTTGTAAAAAGATATTGTTGTACCACCATAAACTGAAGATTTATAACGCATCAGCAGAAAATTTTTCGATTGTAGAAAAACTTTCTTACCTTCGCGCGTTTCAGCGAGGCTGGAAATATCTAAAGCCTCGTTATGTTTGATAAGGTTTGATGATATATCCGGTACTTCATCTCTGCTGTCATGTTCAGCTACTATTATGCCGCCCTTTTTTAAAACAGAGGTCTCTGCAATTTTTTGCAATGCATCGGGTACTATCCCTTTATGATACGGAGGATCTACAAATATGATATCAAATCTTATGCCCCTTCTTTTCAATATGTTTAAACCTGAAAAGGAATCATTGTTATAAACCTCGCAGTATTTTTCATACTTTAAAAGCTTTATATTTTCATTTACTATCCTGAGATTTTCTTTATTTATATCTATGAAAACAGAGCGTCTCGCTCCCCTGCTTACAGCTTCAAGTCCTAGGCTTCCAGTTCCAGCATAAAGGTCTAAAACATCCGAATCCGGAACCTTGTCTCCAAGTATATCAAACATGGCTTCTTTTACTCTGTCCGATGTCGGCCTGATTTGCCTCCCCTGGGGTGATATCAGCCTTCTTCCCTTCGCATCACCGGTTATTATTCTCAAGTCATACACCCCGCATTATCCTAAAGTTCATGCTTCTATTATTTTCAGCAAATTTACATTTAAAGATGCAACATCAAAAAAATATCAATGCAAAATATTTTGATTTAGCACTTTGTGATATTTAAAGTCAAAGATTCGCTTTTTTAGTTCTTTTGAAATATCTTATTTCATATTTTAGCATAAATAATCAGTTTATACAAAAATAATATCGCTATGCTATCGGTATAAAATATTTATTTTTTGTCAAACCTATAATTGTACAATAATTAAATTCCCCATAGAGCTCTTCCTTCAATTTCTCCTCTTCCTATACTGGTGACTATCCTCACCAGTATAATTTTTAATAT
>CALCDS010000103.1 GCA_937900065.1 uncultured Clostridiaceae bacterium
CTTTGTTCTTATCAATCCATAACTGGATTGATAAGAACAAAAATACAAATAAAATAACGAGCAGTGAAACAACCGGATTTACGTATTTCACACTACTCGCTGTCTTTTTCTTGAATTTATCAATTTATTTTATTCCACCTTGGAATTCTTTTGCAGCCATCTCAAACATTTTATCAGTTTTTAAATAATCCCAGTTCTTTACGAGTTTCTCAAGAATAATCAGCAGCTGTTTCTTTTCTTCCTCTGACAGGCATTCAAACATTTTCTCAATCAGACGTTTATAATCTTCTTCCATTTGAAATGCTCTATTCCTGCCTGATTCCGTCAGCACCAACCTTACCTGTCTCTTATCCTCATCGCTTTTTTCCCGTTTTATATACCGGTCTTCTTCTATCTTGGCAAGTATTTCGCTTAAAGAACCGGAGCGTATCTCCAGTATATCCTGCAACTCCCTTTGCGTAATGCTTCCATGTTCCAGTAAAGTTAGAAGTATCCTGCGTTGTCCTGTTTTGCCCCCGGTCTGATAATACAGAAAATGTCCGCACGCTCTCATATTTGAAGCCAGCAAATGATCAATTGTATTATCCTTATTAACGCCCACGCATTTTCTCCTCCATTTCGTTAGGTACCATGCAATTATTATACATCTCTTTTTTTATATTTTGCAAGATGTATTTGTTCACCTTAAGCTTTTAAATGCACATATGTATTTTTCCCTTGAATGGAACCATTTAGATTTTATTCTCTTGCATTGACAAAATAGTTTACCAGGTATACAATATCGACATGAGTAGAAAAACAATTATGAAATGCATTTCACGTCAATTTTTAGACACAGTAGCTCAATTTAATAAATATGATAAGCAAGCTAGAACTTTTGGTACGGATCATGAACTCTTCTTGTCCGAAATCCACTTGATTGAATGGATTGGGAAAAGGAACGGCGGTTATATTACAGAAATCGCAAAGGAGATGAATATTACAAAAGGAGCGGTTTCAAAAACAGTTAAAAAACTGCAGGAGAAGGGTTATGTTTTAAAAACAAATGATTCAAGCAATAAATTAAAAGTTTTGCTGCAACTTACCGAAAAGGGAAATGTCGCCTTCAATGAACACAGAAACTATCATGTTCATTTAGATCAACTTGTAGAAGATTCCTTGAAAAACTGCAGCGATAAAGAACTTTCCATGATCTATAGTTTTTTATGCGCCATGGAAGATAAATGTAAATAGCAAGCAATATATCGTTTTGCAAAGGCAGTTTAAATTATGGCTATATTAAAAGTAGAATGTTGATTTTTTGAGCAATCCAAGCGAGCGGGATGCTCAAAAAATCAATTTCTTTATTAAACAGAGCCTGAATTATTAGTTTGGTTTATTTGTGGAAACTTTTATATGAATTTATACAAAGGAATGTGACTTGATATGAACAAAAGATTAGAAATGATGGAAAAAGGGCCTGTAAGCAAGGCTCTGATTTATTTGGGGCTGCCTACTATTGTCGGCCTGCTCATGACCGGCTTTTATAATTTTATAGACAGCTTCTTTGTTGCACATCTCGGGACATCGGCTATGGGGGCTATTTCAATAGTATATCCTTTTATCACGTTTATCCCGGGACTTGGATTGTTGTTTGGGAATGGAGGAGCCGCATATATATCTGAACTACTAGGAGCTGGAGAAAAGAAAAAAGCAGAGATCGTACTTTCTTCCACATTTTTTTATTGTGTTGCCGGAAGCATATTATTCCAATTAACCTTGCTTTTCTTACGCCCAATGTTAAGATTCATGGGGGCTTCTAGTGCAGTTATGCCTATGGCAGTTGATTATGCCAGGATTTTGATTTTTGGATTTCTTTTTCAAATTCCATCTATCTGCCTTATGAATCTTGTACGGGCAGAAGGGGCTGTTGCTTTAAGCACATACTCTCAAATAATAGGTTCCGTAGTAAATGTTATATTGGATCCTATATTTATATGGCCGCTAAAAATGGGTATCCGCGGGGCAGCAGTTACAGATGTTATCGGGCAGTTTATTAGTGTGGCTATTTTGCTTCCGTTTTATTTGTTTAAAAAAAGCTATCTTAATTTATCAATAAAAAATGTCCGTTTTCAATCATGGATCATAAAGCCCATATTAAAAGTCGGGATCCCTATATTTACCATAAACATGTTCCAGAGTTTGTCGATTAGCGCAGCTAATATGGCTGCTGCGCCTTTTGGAGATCGTACGATTGTAGCATTAGGAATCGCAAATCGTGTTGTCGGAATGACCACATTTGCCATAACCGGTTTCTCAAGGGGATATCAGACATTTATTTCATATAATTATGGAGCAAGAAATAAGGAGCGCATCAGTGAAGCTACCAAGAAAGCTTATCAGTGGGGCATCTGCGGGGGAATCGTAATTTCATTGCTGCAAATATTATTGGCTAAACCGATAGTGAGAGGATTCTCATCTGAACCTGAAGTGATAAATATTGGAGTTCAGGCTTTGATAGCTGCAAGCATATTCTTCTTTACTTATGGTTTTCAGGCAATGGCAATCGTTTATCTGCTTTGCATGAAATATAACAAAGCAGGATTTGTATTCAGTATCAGCCGTCAAGGAATCATATATCTGCCGATATTGTTTATAATGGCACATGTTTTAAAGCAGACGGGTATTTTTTATGCACAAGCTATTGCCGATATTATTACCACGCTGCTGATTATTGTTTTCCTTATTAAAATCAAAGATAAAATAGCCAATGATCCATATTTTGTACAAGCATAATCGATATCCTGATCGTTTAGCACCTTTATATATGTATGCTAAAATTCTTAAATTGAAAAATCCCGCTTCCCTGCCGAAGCTTCCCCTGTTTATAAATTTTCTGAAAGCCGTCGTCTACTTCGCTTATCAGGTTTGAAGACACATTCAGTGTGTGGTGCCCCGGCAAAAGCCTTTGCACCTGCAGAGTCCTTATGCGATGGACCGAATTCATAAAATCAACAGGGTTTGTGGACGGATAAAAGGCGTCCAGGCATCCCTTATAAATTAAATCTCCGGAAAAAAGGTATCCGCGCTCTATCTCATAGAGGCAAATATGTCCTGGCGAATGCCCCGGAGTATGGATAACTGCCAGATGCCTGTTACCAAAATCAATGATATCTCCATC
>CALCDS010000104.1 GCA_937900065.1 uncultured Clostridiaceae bacterium
GGATTGCTCAAAAAATCAACATTATACTTTAATATAGCCAAAAATTATCATAATACAAAGCGGCGTTTGAAACTTAAACGCCGCTTTGTATTATGACTGCTTTACTTCAAATTCTTTTTCAACGGATTCGGTCTGATTGTTTATTGTCACGATCGCTCTTACCATATATTTCCCGACAGGAAGTTTTTGGCCTTCGTCAGGCTTTAAAGTGAATGCTATATTACGGCTTCCTTCCGTTATGAGCTCGTGGGAAAGCCTGTCGCCCGTTTCTTTGTAATACCATATACATGAAATCTTTGTATCCTTAGGTAACTCCTTTGACTGCACTATAAAGTATATGATTTCATCCTTCTGTGTAAATTCAGAAGTTGTTCCCATAGGGCTTAGTTTGTCTTCACTATCGATCTCTTTGGCTATGACAGGGTTTAAAAGATGTGTAGGATTTACTTCAGGTGTGATTTCAAAATTTCCTTTTGCCGAAAGAGACTTGCCTTTTGCATTTCCGGTCACAGTTACTTCATACTGCCCGGCAGGAAACTGGCTGCCGCTTCTTTTAAGCGTAAAAGCTTCATAATGGGTCCCTGAAGTAGTAACTTCGGATGTTACTTCCGTTCCATCTACACTATATTTCCATACTGCCTTCAGCAGGGTGTCCTTTGGAAGATCCGTAACTTTTACTACAAAATATATCACAGGTTCGCTTTGGCTGAAAGTGCTGGACAATATAGATGGAGCCGATGTATTTCTGTCAATTGATTTTGCAACCGAGCCTTCTTTAATCGAGGGGTCGCTGTTTATTTTAACACATGAGGATGGAATGGATATTACAAATAGCAAAATCAAAATATGCAAAAACTTTTTCATAAATTATACCTCCATCTGTAGTACATTAAGCTGTTATGTTTGGCGTATACTTTAGATTGAAACCATTTGCTCACTTAAGATTGCTCAAAAATCAACATCATACTTTAACAGAGCCAAAAATAAAAATATTATTGTGAAATCTGGGTGTCCTAATGCTTGACCTTAGTATGATTATAAATTTAAAATATACTATATAAAAAGTTTCAAATGCACCTACAAAAAAGTATGCTCTATATTTATAAAACATTACATGATATTATATGGATTGTTTAATATATAGTCCGTCTACTTTAAAAATAAAAATAGCCAATGTAGAAGGTCTATGAAAACAACCCATTTTATATAGAGGATAAATTTAATTTTACAGTGGACTGATTATAAAATTAAAAATAAATTAGTAAAGCAATCCATTTTGAAATAAAGTAATTTTACAACTACAGCAAGGGGTGATACCGTGAACAAAAAATGGGTGAACAATATAATGATAATAATATCAGGGAGCTTTTTATATGCCTTATCTGTAAATGAATTTTTGATACCTCACCACCTTTTAAACGGAGGTATAAGCGGAATCTCTATAATGATACAGTATGCCACAGGCATACCTGCCGGCGCGCTGATGTTAGCAATGAATATCCCTATTTTTATAATCGGAGTCAGAGAGATAGACAGGGAATTCATAATACAAAGCTTTGTAGGTATGGTATCTTCGTCATTATTTATGATTTTATTGAAGGAAGTTCAGACATTCGATTTTTTAAGGGTCGATGATACGATGCTTGCCAGCATATTTGGGGGAGTTGTAATCGGTATAGGTTCAGGGATCATATTCAGGAGAAGGGGATCGCTTGGAGGAACCGATATCATTGCCGTGATAGTCAAAAAGCGCAGATCCATCAATATAGGAACGGTTACATTCTTGATGAATGTGGCAATAATTTTCTTGGCATCTTTGCTATACGGCATAAAGCGCGGAATGTTCACATTGATATCCATGTATGTATCAGCATGGGTCTTAGATAGGGTGCAAGAAGGACTTGACAGGAAAAAGTCAGTATTCATCATTTCTGAAAGAGAGGATGAAGTGGCAGATGCCATATTAAAAAAGCTCCATAGGGGAGTCACATTCCTTTATGGAGAAGGAGCATACACGAATAACAAAAAGAAGATCATATACTGTATAATTACGACCAAACAACTTGCTGAATTGAAACATATCGTAAGGGGTGCAGATCCAAGGGCATTTTTTACAGTGAGCGATACGGCGGAAGTGTTGGGTAGAGGGTTTGAAAAAACCGGAGTATAAGTTTGTGCAAGGGCTATATAAAACAAAGAGCAAGGCAGGTTATGGATGGACACATAGAGACCTGTTGGCTTAAACAAAGAGGAATAAAGTTGCACTTGATATTATTATAATATATAAAGGCTTTATTCATGGAGGTATTTGCCATGGATAGTTCAAAGTTGAATTTTGGCGATTATGTAAACAGTCAGGAATATATGACCCCGGATTATAGTCAGCTCATACAAACATACTATACAGATGTTACATATCTTGTCGACCTTTTGGTGAAGCTTGCGGGCGTATATAATGTACTGATAAATTCGGCGGATGTGCTTAACCGGATTGCGCTTGCCAAAAAAAATGATATCAAAGATGCTCTTGAAAGGGTGGATGAGCTTGGCAAAATGATAGATGAGATAACCGACTTGCTGAATGCCCAGATAGTAATATATGAAAATTATGCAAGGCTTAAAGGTGACTTTATAGTCAAAAAGTTGCCTTTCAGCGATATCATAAAATCTGATATTGAACATCATATAAAGCATGAGCATCATGAAGATTAGAACCTGCGCTGCCGCAGGTTTTTTTATTTAGGCTCTGTTTAACAAAAAT
>CALCDS010000105.1 GCA_937900065.1 uncultured Clostridiaceae bacterium
TAGCCGAAATCAAAGTTAAAAATAAACCAATGAAGTTATCTATGAAATCAGCATTAGAAGTTGCAAAGTATGAATAAGATGCTTAAAAGCAACATCTTTGCTAAAAAACCATTAATTAACATATCATATAAGGAGACAAAAAATGGAGCAGAAAGTATATATAATCGGTCATAAAAATCCGGATACGGATTCAATATGTTCGGCTATAGGATATTGTTATTATAAAAAGATGACTGGACATGATAACGTTTGCGCGGCCAGGCTGGGTGATATAAATAAGGAAACTGAATTTGTACTCAATTATTTCAATATAGCCCCTCCTAAGATGATAACGACCGTGAAAATGCAGGTGAAAGATTTAGGAATCGACAGGGTCGTCTCGATATCGCCTGATACCACAGTATTAAAAGCATGGACCATAATGAAAAAAAAGAAAGTAAAGACCCTTCCTGTTGTAGATGATTTTGGACAGTTGCTGGGAGTATGTACGGTCTCAAATTTGACGAACAGCTATATGGATGTGTCATATAACAATCTTTTTGCAAACAGCAATACAAGTACGGAAAATGTGCTTGACACATTATCCGGTACAATAGTGAACAATGTTACATTCAATTTTTCTGAAACATCCCAGATAATAGTAGCTGCTATGGATGAGAATGAAGTTGTCAGAAGGGTCGGGCCAAATGATATTGTAATAACCGGAGACAGGGATGATGTGCAAAAAAGTGTTATTGAAAAAGGAATAGGATGTCTTATCGTAACCGGAGGCTATATTCCGGCATCAGATACAATAAAATCAGCCGATTCATCCGGGTGCATGATAATGTCGGTGCCATATGATTCATTCACGACATCGAGGCTTATAAACCAGAGCATACCTGTGAGCTATGTGATGACGAGGAAGAATATCGTAAGCTTTGACATAGATGATTATATAGATGATATAAAAGACACCATGCTTGAAACAAGATACAGGGCTTACCCGGTATTAGAAGCCAACAGGGTAATAGGAACCATATCAAGATACCACCTTATAAAAGGCAATCGTAAAAAGGTGATACTCATGGACCACAACGAGCGTTCTCAAACGGTTGATGGCCTGGAGGAGGCTGAGATACTTGAGATAATCGATCATCACAGGGTTGGAGGCATACAGACAAATACGCCGATCATATTCAATAATAAGCCCTTGGGAAGCACATCGACTATTGTGGGAGAACTCTTCCTCGACAATGGCGTTGCTATTCCATCCGGAATAGCGGGCATACTCTGCGCTGCCATAATATCGGACACTCTGCTCTTTAAATCTCCCACGTCCACAGAGCTGGATGAAGAGATAGCTCATAAGCTTGCTAAAATCGCAGGCATTGATATACAAAAATTCAGCTACGACATGTTTAAGGCAGGCACTTCGGTCGCAGGAAAGAGTGTCAAGGAAATATTTTACCAGGATTTTAAAGAATTTTATTTAGGCAAAAACAAGGTCGGCATAGGCCAGGTCATGACCATGGACATTGACGGCATAAAATATATGAGGGATGAGATGCTTTCATTCATGGAGGAGAGCCGCAAAGCAAAAGGGTATGATCTTGTAATGCTTATGCTGACAGACATAATAAAAGAAAACTCGGAAGTGCTGTATACGCCGGAGGCGAGCAGAGACATGATATACAGGGCATTTAATGTTCAGCCGTCCAAAAACAGCGTATATCTGCCCGGCGTGGTTTCACGAAAAAAACAGATCGTTCCTCCTATTGCATTAGTCATTAAATAGAGACGATTGTCTGGATGAGCACCCCTGATTGAATTCCTATGCATTATGAAATTTTGGTCTTATACTAGGCCCTTGGTAAATATAATTAATAGAGGAATTCAAAAAGGGGTGCATTGCTTTGTTATTCGGGAAACGAAATGAAAATAAGGATGTATACGCGTATAATTTCAAGGTCCATGAGGGCGGACTGAGCCGTGAAGAAGCCTCAAAGAGGCTTAAAGCTTATGGCGAAAATGTGCTGCTTGAGAAGAAAAAGAAATCGGCACTGTCAATATTTCTAAACCAGTTCAATGATTTTATAATATGGGTCTTATTCGGTGCTACGGCCATATCGGCTTTGATGGGTGAAAAGGCCGACGCCATAACCATAACGGCTATAATAGTTTTAAACGGCATTATGGGTTTTATACAGGAATATAGAACCGAGAAATCAATGGAAGCATTAAATCAGCTTACCGCGCCGACAGCCAGAGTGATGAGGGATGGCAAGGTATATGTGATACCTGCAAGAGAAATTGTTCCTGATGATATCATACTTCTGGAAGCAGGAGACCGTGTTGCTGCAGATTCATTGATAATAGATGCAAGGAGCATACAGACCGATGAATCGCTGCTGACCGGAGAGTCCATACCAGTGGACAAAAGTCCGGTCAATTTGAACAAAAACGGATCCATAGTATGTATGCCTGAAAATATGGTTTTCATGGGCACATTGATAACAAGGGGAAGAGCAAAAGCTGCTGTGGTATCCACAGGCATGGCAACTGAAATGGGTAAGATAGCCGATTTGCTGCAAAATGTCCAGGAAGAGGAAACGCCGCTTAAGAGAAGATTGAATAGAATGGGCAGGATCATGGTGTACGGCTGTATCATGGCCTGCGTGGTTGTGACCGCGACTGGCATAATCAAGGGCGAGAACATATACACCATGTTCTTGACAGGGATAAGTCTGGCAGTCGCTGCAATACCTGAAGGCCTGCCGGCTATTGTGACGGTGTCGCTTACAATCGGAGTGCAAAGAATGCTCAAACGGAATGCCCTCGTAAGAAGGTTGCCTGCCGTGGAAACTCTTGGGTGCACTGATGTCATATGCTCGGATAAAACCGGTACCCTTACTGAAAACAAGATGACTGTTAAAAATATTTACTGTGATGGGGAACTTTTGACCGTGTCTGGAAGCGGATATGAACTTGAAGGCAAATTCACTAAAGGCGACAGAATAATTTATCCAAGTTCCAATAAAATACTTCGGATGATATTGGAATCATCTGTATCTTGCAGCAATTCTTCAATCTCTACATCAAAACTTTCGGACAAAGTGATAAAGCTTGAGAGATATAAAAAGCGGGAAGTGTCTGAGGCCGAAGGCGATCCTACGGAAATAGCGCTTTTGGTATGCGCCTATAAAGCTGGAATATTGAAAGAAAGCGTTGACAAAGAGTACATAAGGATGGATGAAATCCCATTTGACTCCAACAGAAAGAGAATGTCAGTGATTGTAAAATCAAAGGGCGAGTACTATGTTTTCCTTAAAGGCGCAATAGATAATACAATAGATCTTTGCAGCCATGTGTATTTTTCTTCAGGACTTAAAAGTATGAACTATGCCATAAAAAATAATATAATGCATGCGAACGTGAATATGGCTAAGGACGCGCTGAGAGTGCTCGCTGTTGCATATAAAAAACTGACCGTACTGCCTGATAAAATCGACAGCAGCACCGCTGAAAGCGGGCTTACGTTTTTGGGATTGATAGGGATGATCGATCCTCCGAGGAAGGAAGCCATTAGAGCTATTGAAGTTTGCAGGATCGCAGGTATAAAGCCTGTTATGATAACAGGTGATCACAAGGAGACTGCTGCGGCGATTGCAAATCAGTTGAAGATGTATGAAAAGGGCAGCAAAGTTCTGACAGGAGCGGAAATAGATGAAATGGATGACAAGACCCTGACAAGTGTTTTAGAGGATATATCCGTATATGCAAGGGTCGCGCCTAAACATAAATTAAGGATCGTGAGAGCATATAAGAAAAACGGACATATTGTGGCAATGACCGGGGATGGCGTAAATGATGCCCCTGCCGTAAAAGAAGCCGACATAGGGATATCGATGGGTCAATCCGGTACCGATGTGACAAAGGAAGCATCATCCATGATTCTGCTGGACGACAATTTTGCCACGATAATATCTGCGGTAGAGGAAGGCAGAATAATATATGCCAATATAAGAAAATTCATAAGATATCTTCTCTCATGCAATCTTGGAGAAGTTCTGACAATGTTTCTAGCTTCTCTTTTGGGGCTTCCAATTCCGCTGCTGCCTATACAAATACTTTGGGTGAATTTGGTCACGGACGGCCTGCCCGCCATAGCTCTTGGCGCGGAACCTGCTGAATCGGATATAATGTCAAGGCCTCCTAGAAGAAAGAACGAGAGTGTATTCTCAAACGGCCTGTCGTTTAAAATAATATCAAGGGGCGTTTTGATAGGGCTTTGCACATTAGCCGTATTTTCTTTAAACCTTGGAAACAAAGGAGATATCACCAAAGCAAGGACAATGGCATTTGCAGTGCTTGTGATGTCCCAACTGATACATGTATTTGAATGCAGGTCTGAAAATCATTCCATATTTGAAATCAATTTTTTAGGGAATATGTATCTGGTACTTGCCGTACTTATGTCAGTATCAATGCTTTCGCTTGCAATATACTTTCCAGTGCTCCAGCCCATATTCAAGACTGTAAGCCTGAGCATAGGCGATTGGATTGAAGTGATGTTTTTCTCAGGCGCCATATCGCTCATAGTAAACTTAAAGATATATATAAAATCAGAAGGCAAAAAATAAGGAATCCAACTGGATTCCTATTTCTTTTTTTGCTGGATTTGTTTTCGCTTTAGCTCTTCAACATCTATTATGCTCTTTTTGGTCGTTATGTTTTGAATATTTAAAGCTTCGATTGCTTCACCACTCTTATCTTTAAGCCCCTGTATAACTATCAGATGGCCGGTTTGAAGGTTTATCAAATTAAACTTCTTAAACCAGGTTCTTTTTCTAAAATAGCACCTGACTATATTTTTACTTCTTTCAGGCCTTAACAGTATATCTACTCTAAGATTATGGATAAAGAACAAGAATGTTTTACAGGTTATTTTTACATTGATTATATTGCCCCTTAAAGCCGCCATCCTGTCGCCGTATTTCTTCAAATATCTTTTTTGCATCATTTCGTTTAAATCACTCTTAAAGCTCATATTTCAAAACTCCTTTACTAATTTGTTTCAGACAATCTTTTAATTCACCATTTGATATTTAAATATACCGAAACTAATAATTGCGGATACAATCCATAAAACCACTTTGTTTTATGTTAAAAAATTTGATTTCAGAAATTAATCCTATATATTATAACATATTTTTTGCGACTAAATAAGCTTTAAAATAGTGCTTCAACAAAAATACATGCATAG
>CALCDS010000106.1 GCA_937900065.1 uncultured Clostridiaceae bacterium
CAAGCTCGATATAATACCGGAGAGGGAAAATTTCCTGCTTTATGACAGCATGGTCGCATTCCATATACAGAAGGGCTCTACAGTCCCGATGGATGCCCATGATTTTTATTTTGGCCTCAGGCAGCGCTTTCCTGAGAGGGACGGAATGTATTTTTTGCCGGACCAGGTGAGCGTATATGATGCAAAGAGGCTAAGGGAAGATTTGAATGAACAGATGTCCTTTTTTATACTTGACGAAAGATCTGCTATCCAATGGCTTCAAAGGGAGCTTTCAGTGCCGCAGACTTATCAGGACATACAGCCTAAATTCCTCGAGGAGTTAAAGCAGTTCAAATATGAGAAGATGCCTGAGCTTCGCGATATACTCGATGAAAATTTTCTTCAGGATGAAGCTGGACGATGGTATGTGGCTGATGTAAGCAAACAATCAGACCTTGAAAAACTCCGGACTAAGAAGCTTTTGAAGGAATTTGACGAGTACAGAAATGGAAAAGCAAGGCTTAAGATTTTCAGGACTGAAGCAATAAGAGCAGGATTTAAAAAGTGCTGGAGCGAAAAAGACTATAAAACAATAGTGAGCATAGGCGAAAGGCTTCCTGAAAAAGTGTTACAGGAAGATGCAAGCATACTCATGTACTATGATAATGCTCTTACGAGGATGGAAGATTGAGATGTTCAAAACTGGTGAATGGGCTTATGACAAGGAGAATAAAAGGCCGGTTAAAATAATTGAAGCCAATGACCTGTGGGGATATGCATCCTACAATGTATATGAACCTGTTCAAAACAGGTCATATATTTTGCCCGAGGATAAGGTATGCAATATGACGGATGCTGAAGATGAATTCGATATCCATTATTTCAGGTATATTATAATTTCTGCCAGGATAAACAATGAACTTGCAAACGGCATACTGTCATCAATAGGGGACAATATAATACCGCTGCCCCATCAAATATATGCTTTAAACAGGGCGCTTTCCAAAAATAAAGTAAGATATATAATTGCAGATGAGGTCGGGTTGGGGAAAACAATAGAAGCAGGATTGATCATAAAGGAATTGAAAACAAGAGGCTTAATAAGGCGGATACTCATAATCTGTCCCAAAGGCCTGTTGACCCAGTGGCACAGTGAAATGAAAAATAAGTTCAATGAAGATTTCAATATCGTGCTGCCTGAGGATTTTGGTTCCATAAAAAGGATCTATGGAGAGGGAAATGCATGGTCGCATTTTTCACAGGTCATTTGTTCGATGGATTCTGTAAAGCCAATGGAAAAGAGGAATGGATGGGACAAGAGCAAAATCGATGAGTATAACAAAGAGAGATTTAAAAGCCTTATAAGCGCTTCATGGGATATGGTCATAATCGATGAAGCACACAGGATAGCCGGGTCATCTTCAGATGTGGCAAGATATAAGCTTGGCAAGGGTTTGGCTGAGACAAGCCCATATCTTCTGCTGCTTACGGCTACGCCTCATCAGGGGAAAACCGAGCCATTCCTGCGTCTTATAAGGCTTTTGGACAGGAACGCTTTTCCAGACAGCAATGCAATAGTAAAGGAGCAGGTGGCGCCATACCTTATCAGGACGGAAAAAAGGGAAGCTGTGGATGCAGAAGGCAACCGCTTGTTTAAAAGCAGGATAACAAAAGCCGTAAATATAAGTTGGGAACTAAGACACAATATTCAGCGGCAGCTTTATGAAATGGTGACAGACTATGTCAGCGAAGGGTATAACAGGGCTGTCAGGGAGAAAAAGAATTATTTGGGATTTTTGATGGTGCTCATGCAGAGGCTTGTTACAAGCAGCACAAGGGCAATAAAGGAAAACCTCAAAAAGAGGCTTTCAATATTGCAAAGCCATGAAGTGCAAATTTCAAAATTAAGCGAAGATGAACTGTGGGAGGCTGATCCTGAAGAATCCGTTGAAGATTTGATCGGGACAAAATCTTTAAATATCAAAAAAGAAATCATAGACATCAAGAATATTTTAGCTGTTGCGAATCAGGCAGAGAACCAATATGTGGATGCAAAAGCAGAAAAGCTGCTGGAGTTTTTATATAAGTTGCAGGATGATGAGAATTTAAAGGCCATAGTTTTTACTGAATTCGTAGCAACCCAGAAGTTTCTAAAAGAACTGCTGCAGGAGAAAGGCTATAAGACTGTGATTTTGAACGGCTCTATGGATATAGATGAAAGAAACCGCGTTTTGGAGGATTTTAAAGACAATGCGCAGATACTTGTGTCTACGGATGCCGGCGGAGAAGGCTTGAACCTTCAGTTCTGCAATATCGTCGTAAATTATGACCTGCCTTGGAATCCTATGAAAATAGAGCAGCGCATCGGAAGAGTCGACAGAATCGGGCAGAAAAGAGATGTCTATGTGTTTAACTTCATGCTTTCAGGTACTGTGGAGTTTCGCATCAGGCAGGTGCTGGAGGAAAAACTCTCAGTGATTTTTAAGCAGCTTGGAGTTGACAAGATGGGCGATGTGCTGGATTCTGAAGATGCGGAAGTTGATTTCACTGATGTCTATATAAAAGGTATCACCAATCCTAAAGATATCGGCTACTATACGGATAAACTTGAAGGCGAAATACGCGATAAAACCAAAAGGATAAGTGAGATTAAGGGGCTTTTAAAAGATGAAAAGGTCATAGACAAAAGCATTGTTAAAGGAATAAACAACTTGCCTTTGCAGGCTCTTTTAAGGCAGATGTATATAAATTATCAGTTTTCAAAAGGATATGAAGCAAATTTGATCCAAGACTCCTTTATAGATCTGAATAATGAGCAGGTCAAGAAAATGCTCAGTGAAATGCCAATATCGGTAAAGGTGAACAGAATACCGGTCCTTAATGTTGAAGGCGTCAACAATGAAAGGGGTTACTGGTCCTTATGGGAAGTCAATATCAATGGAAGCAGCAAAAACAGGCGGATATTTCCATTATTTATAAATCAAAACAATATAATGAGATTGGCATCTTCGAAAATACTGTGGGAGGACATGCTTAAAGAGGAGAGCAAAATATATTTTAAAGGCTATAAGGATTTTGACGACAGCACATATGATATTATTTATCAAAAGGCTGGCGACTGTGCCTTTAATCTTTTTTCTAAAATGAAGGAAAACTATCTGAATGAATTATCAAAAGAACAGGAAAAGTACAGGTATGCTTTTAAATTAAGAAAAGAAGCCGCAGAAAGGATCGGGCTTGCCGCCGTTAGGATACACAGGATCAAGTCCATAGAAAAGGAAGAGGAGACATGGGAAAAGGGGATTCAAAGGCAAAGGACGATAATCCCTGCTTTAAAGCCAATATGTATAGTATTTTTGGAGTGATATTATGATAAAGGATATTATAGTTGATAAGCTGTGCCTTAATGAAAACGACTTTTTATTGGTCAATGACCCGGATGATCTGCTTTCTACAGAAGGTGTTGTGGATGCTATAGTTTCGAATAGCTTTTTGATTTTAAGCTATGACGATCCTGAAGCATTCAGGTATTATTATGAAGCGAACATTAGAAGCGTCATTGACTCTGGCAGAAAGCTTGATAAGAAATTTATAATAAGGTGTACTGACATCCGGGCAGTTCCATATGATATTCAATTGAAATGCTTCCATGTGGAGCTGTCGCTCCGGGAAATGTTTCCCAAATTAAGCTATAACGTAATAAAAGAGCTCTATACAGATATGTTTGACAGATTATATAATGCTTACCAATCTTATCATGGCCCTGTTCTTGGCGATAACGGGACAAAGGAGTTTATCTTAAAAAATGTATTTGGAATAATACCGGAAGTTATTTTTAGTTTTCAGGACATTATAAAAGCATTTATATTGCTTTATTACAAAGGGGATGAACTGCCAAAACCAATAGCGGATTATGCAGTTGAGATATTAAATAGAAATGCCAAGCTTGCTCAGTTTCCAATCAAGACTGTTGTATATGGCAGGGATCTATTTTTCCATTTTATACAGGAACAGTGGGAAATATATGTAAAGCAGTTGAATGGAGAAAATGTCAAACCTATTGTTGATTTTAATGCTTATGAAATAAGGGTTTATATGGACAACCTTTTTGAGGAAAATTTATTGACCCCTGTAAAGCAGCAAAGAAATGCTGAATATCCCGCCTGGGTGGAGGCCGGGATTATCTTTGATATAGCCGGAAGTGTGCAGAGAAAATATAAAAATGAAATAGAAAAAATCAATGGGATGCTTCAGAATATAAAGTCGTATAAGGATTGGTTTATTATAGCCAAACTATGGGCAGATATCATGGTACTTGAGTACAACTATGGAAATGATTATTTAATTGATCATAAGAAATATAAGGATACTCACAGGGAAATAAATAAGAGCTTTAAGAGTTGGATGTTTAGAAATTATGGAATGCTGGCATCATTATCATTTTCAAAAGCTCCTGTTATGGTACACAAGATACCATGGTATATCAATTACCGATGCAGCATACGAGAGGACAAGAGGATTGCGCTTATTGTAATGGATGGCATGTCTCTTGATGACTGGTATGTGATCAAGAATTCGATTGATGATAAAAAGTATATTTTTGAAGAATCAATGTGTTTTGCATGGGTCCCGACTATCACTTCAATATCAAGGCAGGCGATATTTTCGGGAGAAGTGCCTGCAAGCTTTGCCGACAGCATGTTTTCCACCAATTATGATAATAAAGGATGGAAAAAATTTTGGAGGGATGCAGGTTACAATGATAGCAGCATAGTGTATAAAAGAAACATAAAAGAATTTAGTGAAAATGGATTATATGATATACTGGGGGATAACAAGGTAAGGATTTTAGGATTAGTTGTGAATATAGTCGATGATATAATGCATGGCCAGCAGCTTTCGATAGATGGAATGCATCAGGATGTTGAGCTTTGGGCAAAAAAGAAGTATCTAAAAAATTTTATTGATGATCTATTTATACATGGTTTTGAAGTATATATAACATCAGACCATGGGAACATTGCATCCTGCGGCCAGGGAACCATGCAGGAAGGGCTGGCGGTTGAAAGCGCAGGTGAAAGACTCAGAATATATAAAAATGGGATTAACTGCGATGCAATGCTATCGAAATTTAAAGCTTTTAAATGGAATGGAGCCGGCTTGAGTGATAAATACAATTATATTTTATGTGAGGATGATTATGCATTTATTAAAGAAGATAGAAAGATTATAAGTCATGGAGGATTATCCGTAGAAGAAGTCATAGTACCATTTATACATATAAGGAAGGAAAACAAAAATGCTTGATAGAATAGGATTTGACAGATTCATAAAAATCGGCTGGCTCAACAAAACAGCAGAAATATTTGAACAGGAAAAGAAGCCGCAGAATATAAGAGAAGCATTGGATCATTATCTTAAAGATGAAGTTGGAGGAGACAATAGGAGAAAAACAATAAACATATTGATGAGAACATGGATAAATGTTGAACCCGAGCATGTAAATACCAGAGACAAGGCGCTTGAACTGTTCAAGTCAGCTGATGAAAATGAAAAAATAGGTGTTCACTGGATAATGTTCATGCTTGCATATCCTGTATTTGATAATTTTACCGCAGCAATTGGTAAACTTTTCGAATTGCAGGATGAATTTGTTTTAGGCACAGTGAAAAGAAGAATGTATGAACTATGGGGAGAGAGAACCACGCTCCAATATGCTGTTGAAAAAATGGCTCGCTCTCTTGCAAATTGGGAAGTTGTGGAAAGCAGCGGTAAGCCAGGTAATTATAAAAGAAAACAGCCTATTGAGATTAAAAATATGGACATCAAGCTTCTTTTAGTTGAGGCATATCTTTTAGCTTCCGGGAAGCTTTATATTCAGTTTATGAAGATAAATAGGTTAAATGAATTTTTCCCATTTATAATGGATATAGATTTAGCAGATTTCCAAACATCTGAAATATTCAAGCTTGATAAAATGGGAGGAGAGCCTGTTATCGGACTAAGGGATTAAAGCTGTTAGCGTATATCAATATCAGCATATGTATTATTTAAATATAATATAAGCAATGTGAAAGGGGCTGCTGCACAATGAACTATTT
>CALCDS010000107.1 GCA_937900065.1 uncultured Clostridiaceae bacterium
GGCTGAACAGTCCGGCTATTGCTATATCTATAGCGCTTTTAGATTTTTTAGTTTTATTATGGACGGCCTATATAAAGCGGCATAAACTCTATGGGAAAATACAAGCATTGAAGATATTTCAGTTCATAAATAGGCTTAAAATTATATTATGGATGGGCAAGATATGCCCATCCATTAAGGGATTAATAAAAACCTCCCCCCCAGCCGCCTCCCCAACCGCCACGCCAGCAGCAGATGATGAGGAGGAATATGACTATAATGAACAATATGCTATTGTCTATAGAGCCACGGGTTGGACTTGTATTTGCACCTAAGATGTTTGTATCACAGCAGTTTGCTGTCGTGCCTAATACGGCATTGCCAGAAACTTGATTTCTGCAGCGGTTCCTGTTAAACTGAAGCACTATTATTATCAATATAAGGAGGACCCATATCCACGACAAGCCGTAACCGGATCCTCCATATCCTAGTCCACCGAAACCGTATCCGCCGTATCCAACGGGTGAACCGCCGAAACCATATCCGCCGTATCCTGTTGGATATCCTCCATAATATCTGTTATAATAACCTGGATCAAATGCTCCCAATTGTCCATACCTACTAAATCCGTCGTAGTAATTACGGTAGTTAAGTGACATATAACTCCCTCTCTCCTTTTTTCTAATACAATCTCCCATACAGCATTCAACAGATATGCGATATAACTCAAAAAATATCTCATGGTACTCGATATCGGCATCTATTGATCATATTTTTTAAGATATTATGTTAAGTGATAAACTATTCACTAATAATCGCTTTTTATTGTTTCCCTAATCCATACTATGTAATAAGATACATCATGTTACAATTACCAACATACTTTTATAATTTAAGCAGGTATATTCAACGATCATGGTACAATTTGAAATAACCGACATGATTTTTGCTGACAAGGGGGCAGCCCATGCCGCATCATATCGATATGGGTGAAATGTACAGCAATATAATCATTGACACAAACTTTTAATTTATTTATAATGATTAAGTCAGCTACTAAGCGGAATAATAGTACGTTATGACAATTTAATGCTTGGCGATAAAAGTAGACCATGCTCGTGGAGAGATGTCCGAGAGGTTGAAGGAGCACGCCTGGAAAGCGTGTGTAGGGGAAACTCTACCGGGGGTTCGAATCCCCCTCTCTCCGCCATGTTTTAAGTATTATTTTTGAAAAGCTGTTAAAACTAAATATGGTTTCTTGATCACAAAACTGTTGAAATAAATCTTGGCCGTGCTAGCTGGGGAGTTTGCGGTGCCCTGTAGCCTGCAATCCGCAATAGCAGGAGTGAATCCCTATGCCGAGGTTTAACAATGTGAGGCCGGCCTGTAAAAGTGGTGAAGACGACCGGGTCCTGTGCAACGAGAACTCGCGAAATCCGTCAGGTCCGGAAGGAAGCAGCGGTAAGCGAATCATTTCGTGTGCCGCGGGGCAGCCTGGTTCGAGCTAACTATATGGGTATCGCTCATACGGTTTAAATCGAAGATAGGTGCACGGCCGTTAAATTTAATATAAAGACCATAGTTTTTTCTATGGTCTTTTATATATCATAAATTTTATATTTCTTTTACGGATTGAAACAGGCTTGTATGTTTAAAATAAACATTTTAACAGGGGGTTAATTTAAAAGCTTATGTTTAAGCCGACGAATGGTTTATGTATAATGTAGTTAAAAGGGGATAAGCATTTAAACAAGCTTGAGAAGAGGTGTACCTATGTCATATATTGCTTTATATAGAGAGTGGAGGCCTAAGACTTTCAGCAGTATAGTCGGCCAGGAACATATAACGCAGATATTGAAGAATCAGATAAAGCAGCAGAGGATAGCTCATGCATATCTTTTTTGCGGTACCAGGGGCACTGGCAAGACATCTACGGCCAAAGTTATGGCTAAAGCCGTAAACTGCCTGCATCCGATAGACGGAGAGCCATGCGGAGAGTGCGAAATATGCAGGGGCATTGATAATGGGAATATGATAGATGTTATAGAAATCGATGCTGCATCGAACAACGGGGTAGATAACATAAGAGAGCTTAGAGACGATGTCAAATATTTGCCTTCAAAATGCAAGTACAAGGTTTACATCATCGATGAAGTTCATATGCTGTCAACAGCTGCATTTAATGCGCTGCTTAAAACGCTTGAGGAACCTCCTGCTCATATAATATTCATACTTGCAACTACGGAATATCAAAAAGTGCCTGCCACCATACTTTCTAGGTGCCAGAGGTTTGATTTTAAAAGAATAAGCGTTCCCGATATTGTATCCAGGCTAAACACGATCGCAAAGCAGGAAAATGTTAGTATCGATGATAAAACATTGAACCTTATAGCAAGGAGTGCCGATGGTGCGCTCAGAGATGCTTTAAGTGTATTTGACCAGTGCATATCAATAGGGAATGGCAGCGTCACATATGAGGATGTTGCATCAATGCTTGGTATAACGACTGACGAATATTTAATCAAACTGGCTGATGCGGTAGCTGAAAATGATGCATCCAAATGTATTATATTGATTGATGAACTCATAAACAATGGAAAAGATGTATATCAGTTTATAAAGGATTTTACCATGCATTTTAGAGATTTACTCGTCTGCAGGATAGGCGGTGCTGCCGTTGATGTGCTGAATATCTCGCAGGAGACTTTTGACAGGATTAGGGAGCAGACAAAAAAGTTTTCAACAGAAAGCATCATGAGGAATATAAATATATTATCAGCAGCCGAAGCCGATGCTAAATGGGTGTCACAACCAAGGATAATATTGGAAATGGCAGTACTGAAGATGTGTAAAAAAGAACTCGATGCCGATTTGGACTCGCTCCTTGTGAGAGTTGCAAAGCTCGAGAATATCATAAACAGTAAGGGCGTAAATACTGTTGTAAACACTGTCACTCAAGACAATTCAGATACTGTAAAAGATGTGGCTGTTAAAAAAGAAAAACCGGTCAAGGAAAATAAAAAGCCGGATGTTAAAAAAAACAAGACCGTTGACAATAAACAGGATAATGATCAGCATTTTAAAGATATCCTAAAAAAGTGGCCTGATGTGATAAATGCCATAAATAAAGAAGGCCACAAGATACTTTATTCCAATATAGTTCAGGGCAAACCAGCAGGATTATCAGACGGGGCATTGATATTGGAATTTAAATTTGGATTTGTTAAAAAACAGGTTGAAAACAGTGAAAATAAAAAAATTGTGGAAGGCTATATTTCATCGATATGCGGATTCGATGTAAGGCTCCATTGCAAACTAGTTGACGAAGTTGCCGCTGATAAACAGCAGGGCGACGATATTGTAAAAAAGGCGGAGACCATATTTGGCAAGGATATCATCGAAGTTGAAGAATAATATGGTTTAATGGTAAAATAATATGGGTTAAAGCCGATTATTATATTATGGAGGTTTTAAGATGGGCAATAGAGGAGGATTTCCGGGTGGAGGAAATCTAAATAATTTGATTAAGCAAGCACAGGGTTTTCAAAAGAAGCTTGAAGAAAAGCAGTTGGAACTAGAAGTAAGGACCGTGGAAGCCTCATCAGGGGGCGGAGCTGTGGTTGCAGTTGCCAATGGAAAGAAACAAATCGTTGAAATAAAGATCAAACCTGAAGTTGTAGATCCTGAAGACATAGAAATGCTTGAGGATCTTGTACTCGCTGCAGTGAACGAAGCCTTAAAGAAGGCTGAAGAAATGATAGCCACTGAGATGGGTAAACTTACCCAGGGCGTAAATATACCTAATCTATTTTAGATTAAGCAAATTACCGAGGTGAAAAGATGAATTTTTATCCGGCGCCGGTTGCTAAGTTGATAGAGGAGTTATCTAAACTTCCTAGCATAGGGAGTAAAACAGCTCAAAGGCTTGCTTTTTTTATACTAGGTATGCCGGAGGGCGAAGCTGAGAGTTTAGCCCAGTCAATCATCGAAGCTAAACAAAAAACAAAATACTGTTCAATATGTGGCAATCTTACCGATGTTGATCCTTGTAATATATGCAGTAACACATCAAGGGATTCTAAAGTAATATGCGTTGTGGAAGAGCCGAGAGATGTAATCGCCATGGAAAGAACAAGGGAATTCAAAGGGGTGTATCATGTGCTTCAAGGAGCGATTTCTCCTATGGAAGGCATAGGTCCGGATGACATAAGGATTAAGGAACTTTTAAAGCGATTGCACAACAGTAAAGTGGATGAGGTGATTATTGCCACGAATCCAAATGTTGAGGGTGAAGCCACGGCCATGTATCTATCAAAATTGATAAAGCCGTTTGGAATCAAAGTGACAAGGATTGCACATGGCGTACCAGTGGGCGGTGATCTCGAGTATACGGACGAGGTGACCCTTACAAAAGCTCTTGAAGGCAGAAGGGAAATTTAATATGCTTTTTATATAGATGTATATGCAATCCAATATCTGTCAATAATACTTGATAGTATTATTGG
>CALCDS010000108.1 GCA_937900065.1 uncultured Clostridiaceae bacterium
AGTTCTTTAAGCAACTTCTCTGCTTCAGAATGCATCTCATTCCATAAGATCCGTTTTGAACCCTTTTGTATTTTTTCATGGCCCATAAAAATATTCTCTGTAACGCTAAGATCCGGATAGCAGGTCACATGTTGATAAATTGCAGCAATACCCATCCTTTGGGCATCTCTGGGATTTCTTATGTTTACTTTTTTGCCGTTCAGAAATATTTCTCCATTATCCTGACGGTGAACTCCGGTAATGATTTTTATAAACGTGGATTTTCCGGCTCCATTTTCACCTATCAAAGCATGGATCTCTCCACGCATCAGATTGAAATCAACGTCATCCAAAGCTTTCACGCCTGGAAACGTCTTTGTGATGCCTTTCAATTCGAGAATATATTTAGATTCAGACATATTCACTCCCGCCCATCTTTAAACATTTTTTCACAGAACATATATTGCTTGATTGGCAATAATATGTGCAGTTCATTTTTTTTATGTTTATTTATGTTCTTTTAATATATATTCTTTGCATTTTTCAGAATTCCTTCTTTATTTTGAAAATTTTTCATAATAAAAAGTCCCGTTTGATTTGAGAAGTTTAAACACAAGTAAAACCGCTCAAATCAAACGGGACCGTTCAATCTATTTTTATGATTCACAAGCAGAAGTTTTTTCGGCCTATGTATTTTTGTGTATTATTATGTCATAAATGATCATTCCATTGTATCCTTACCACCTGACGCAAAGTACAATATCTTCTCCTGGGAAGCTTCTTCCCGATTAAAAATCTTCCGGATTTCACCATTGAACATGACAATAATCCTGTCGCACATTCCAATGACCTCAGGCAAATCGGATGAAATCATTATCACACATGCTCCAGACAGAACGAGCTCATTTATTATATTATATATATCCACCTTTGAACCGATATCAATGCCTGCAGTAGGTTCATCTATGATCAGGACTTTGGCATTGGTAAACAACCATTTTGCAAATATGACCTTTTTTTGCTTTCCTCCGCTTAAATTGTCTATGATCTCCCTTTCGCTCTCGCCAATCTCCAATCTTTCAATTAAATCTTTGGAGCTGTCATATTCAGTATTTCTATCTATAAAACCCATTCTTGAAACTCTCTTTAAATTTGTGATGGTTATGTTTTCAGCAACAGTCACATCCGGTATGAGCCCCTCGTCAGTGCCTATGCCGGTTACATAGCACAGTCCGTTCATTTTGGCTATATAAGGCGTCATATACCTGAAAACTCTGCCATTTAAGTATATCTGGCCTTCATAAGGCCCATTGATGCCAAACAGCACCCTTGCCAGAGTCCTTCTGCCTGATCCGCTCAATCCGGTTATCCCCAAAATTTCTCCTTTCCTTGCAGTAAAATTGATATCGGTTAATCTGCCGCCAAATCCCAGGCTTTGCACCCTGAATATTTCCCTTCCGATTTTGACTTTTAGTTTAGGATACCTGTCTTCCAATTCTTTGCCAACCATGGCTTTAACGATTTGATTTATATCCACCTCATCTATGCTGCAGGATTCTATAAGCTTGCCGTCCCGTATTACGGTCACTCTATCAGCTATTTTCTTTATTTCCTCTAATCTATGGGATATATATATGATGGTAACTCCCAGTTTTTTTGTATTGTTTATAACCTTAAACAGCACATCGATTTCTTTCTCTGTAAGTGCGGAAGTAGGCTCGTCCATAATGATGATATTGGCGTTTCTAGATAAAGCCCTGATAATTTCTACAAATTTCTGCTGTGCAATGCTCAAAGTGTTGACCTGGGTATGAGGATTGATCTTAAGATCGAAATAGTCAAGATATTTTTGAGTTTTCTTATACATAACATCCCAATCAATACGCCTGACCAGCTTGGAATTTTTCATAGGTTCCCTGCGTATAAAAATATTTTCAGCTATGTTCAAATCCGGGAAAAGGCGCATCTCCTGGTATATCATAGCTATTCCAAGTTCTTGAGCTTGTTTTGGGTTGTTTATCGATACTTTTTTGCCATCAATGAATATCTCACCTGAATCCGGGGGATATAACCCGGCTAATATTTTCATAAGCGTAGATTTGCCTGCACCGTTTTCTCCAACCAGAGCATTGACCTTGCCTTTATCTGCGCAAAAATCAATATTGTTTAATACCATATTATTATTAAACAACTTTATGATTTTTCTCATTTCCAAAAAACTCCCCAACCCCTATACCCCCCTTCAAATAGACAAATTACGAATTTGAATGCATTTGACTGATATAAGCTAGTTTGCCTTGATATTTTATATTCGCAATAAAACCGCACTTTTTAAGCGCTGCCTATGCAAATTCAAATGTGGTGTACAGTTTTATTTGATGCTCAAAGAAATATTTTTTGTATTCATCAGGAACCTGCTTGTTGGTTATGACCTTTTTAGCCATCTGCAAATCCCCAAGTTTGGCAAATGCAGTGCGATTGAATTTCGTATAATCGGCTACTATCACAATTTCATTGGATATTTTTTGTATCTCATGTATGATCATGACTTCCTCATATGTTTCTACAGTATAGCCGGATGTAGGGTTTACGCCTTTGACCCCGATAAATGCCTTATTTATATAAATGCCTTTAAGGGCTTGCAGCGCAAATCCTCCAACAAGCGTTGAAGTGGATTGGATAAGGTCCCCGCCCGTGACTATCACCTTTATTCCGGCGCTGTCTTTTAGTTCATAAGCTATAAGCAAATCATTGGTAACTACAGTCAGCTTTTTATTTTTTATGTTTCGGGCTATTTCAAGACAAGTGGTCCCAGGACTGAGATATATTGCTTCGCCGCTGCTTACCATCTGAGATGCGATCTTTCCAATCATCCTTTTTTCCTCAATCACGCTGTCATCATGTTCAATCACTGATGGTTTATTGACTAACTTCTCATTTAAAACCGCCCCTCCATATGTTTTAATCAGGAAACCTTCCTGCGCCAGCTTGTCCAAATCCCTACGTATCGTAACTTCAGTAACGGAAAAGAGCTCGCTGAGTTCAAAAACATCCACACGTTTTTCCTTGTACAAAATCTCTTTTATTTTATTTAGTCTTTCAATAGCAAACATGTCAAAACCCCTTATAGGAAAATTATTAATATTGATCATAAATAATATCAATAGTTCATAAAGATTATATCATATTTTGTTTTTTTATAACGCATTAGTAAAAATTTTTAGGTCGTAGAATTTTTTGGCTTTATGTTGGAGCGATGCAAAAAAGCTTGCAGTATCATGTTTTTGGACCTAAATACGCAAATCCATTGTATCCTGCATTTTGTATAGCCTTAAATGCCGAATCCTTTTCAAAGCCTATCCTATCCATATGATGCGCATCCGAACCAAAAATCAGCTTTACTCCCTTGCTTTCCATATATTTTAACGTGTCGCAGTCCGGAACAAGGTAATCCCGCTTTACAAGCCATTTTGTATTCATCTCAAGTGCGCAATCATTTTCCTTCATTGAATCAGCTATATTTTTTAAAATATCCGGAAAATGGTCAAGGCCTAAAATCCCTTCCCTGCGCACAACTTCAATATGCCCTATTATATCGAACAATCCGCTCTTTGCAGCATTGAGCACGAGATTATAATATAATTTCCCGACAATGTCTGTATCATTGTATTTTTCAATAGCGGTCTTATAATGCATGCCTTCTATAAGATGGATCGAACCTATTACAAAATCAAGGGGATATTCCTTTAATTTTTTCTTCAAAAAGCTCTCGCCTTCCGGAGAATAACATACTTCAAGGCCGATATCCACAGGGCAGCCTTCTGCTTTTGCTTTTACAAGCGTGTCTATATACTGGTCCATGCTTCTGCCAAATTTGAATTTGCTGTGGTTTTTGCCGTCTGCTATTATATCATGATACAAAGGTTCAAAGCCTTCTAAAGCCCTCGTATGAACAACCAAACCCAACCTGTCTACTCCACGGCTTTTGGCTATTTTGCACATTTCCTTTATTGTGCCTATCGACCAGTCTACCTTATCTAGATGCACATGATAATCCTCAAACATTTTTCCACCCTATAATATAATGCTATACATATATACTATTCATCACGCCCCAAAACTGACAACAAGGGGCTGTTGCAAAATAATTTTTGGCTATGTTAA
>CALCDS010000109.1 GCA_937900065.1 uncultured Clostridiaceae bacterium
CATCTCCCTCCACCAAGTCGTCGCGAACTTTTATTGTTCGCGACGACTTTTTTGTATAATGAAAGGGCTGTTGCAAGCATTGGCCTCTTCTTATTTCTATGATAAAATGGTGTACATAGAAATATTGTGTTCTTAGAACGGATTGATATTGAACAAATTATCAATATCAATCGTACACAAGTAATCAGCAGCTGGTGGCGGAGGAACTCCGTATTGAGGAGGAACAACTATGCTGGAAGTCAAATTTTATGACCGGATTGCGGATAGTAAGTTAAAATTTGCAGTGATTGTATCCAAAAGTAAGGGAAAGTGGGTTTTTTGTAAGCATAAGCAAAGGAATACATACGAATCCCCGGGAGGACACAGGGAGAGAGACGAGGATATTCTCGATACTGCCAAAAGAGAATTGTTTGAAGAGACAGGCGCATTGGATTACAGTATCAAGCCGATTTGTGCTTATTCCGTTATTGGAAAAAACAGAGTCAGCGAGACTGGTGAAGAAACATTTGGCATGTTATATTATGCGGACATTAAACGATTTTCCAAAGACTTGCATAGCGAGATAGAAAAGGTTGTCTTATTGGACATTTTGCCGGAGAATTGGACTTATCCTGAAATCCAGCCCAAACTGCTGGAGAAAGCGGCTGCAACGGTTTGATAAATATATGGCGTTGACAAATATACAAGCTGTAAGGAGTGAGAGATATGAGCAAATATAACGCTCTTTGGGGATATATTCAAAAAGACGGCAGTTCCTCATTAAAGCTGTCCTTCGCTAAGATACATGATATCTTAGGGTTTGAAATAGATTATTCTTTTTTGAAATACAAAAAAGAACTAATCCAACATGGATATCAAGTCGGAAAGATTTCTCTTAAAGAAAAGACGGTAGTTTTCAATAAGATTGGTTAAGAACTGCAAATTCTAATTTACCGCGTGGATTATATCCGTATTAAGGGGAATGCAATATGGATTTTATTATAGAGAGGAAATTGTCTCACGTAGACAATTTATAAATCTGTTGCATAATGAATAATTATTCATTGCGCAGCAGACTTTTTATATAACGAAAACCACAAGCTATGCTCAATTCAGAAAAGCCTATAACGATGGCAAAGATCAAATGAGATGCTGCTTCTACAATAATTATCATAATTCTCCATATTCATCTAAATTTTATTGTGAATCAGGAGGAATTTTATTATTTGTAGAGAAATCCTATTATTATAGAAAAGGTATACTTTAACAATGTTTATGTTTAATTAATGTATCCTTATGATCAGTCCACTGTAAAATTAAATTTATCCTTGATATAAAATGGACTGTTTTCTATGGTCGTTCCTTCTGGATTTTTTTAATTTTATTATGGACGACCTATATATATGTTTAGCTGTTTCATTAAATTTGAGAGGTGATTTCATGGCAGGTGTAAAGTTTACTTTAGATAATGATGGATCCATAGGGAGTCATTTACCAAAAAATGGGACGGCTGAAGTGAGAAACGGTAAGATAATTGTGACAGATCCTGATGCGGGCGGAAATATGGCAAAAATTTCCGATAGAAGCGGTGTAGAGCTGTTTATTGATGAAGTCAAGGTAATGGGAAGTACTGCCGTATCGGAAAACTCCAATATCAGGGCAGTGATTCATAATAGGGAACCTGAACGCAAGGCTGATATACATGTTGCTGATGACAAGATGTCGGCTTCTATAAAAGTTTATTACAATGATGGAGAAAAGTATCGTTTAAAAGACCAAGCTCCTTCAAACGAGATTGTCATAGATGTAGTATCGGATGGAACTATACAATGTCCGCGCTTTACTTTAGATGAAGTGATTGAAGTGCTGAAGTCAAAGGGGATCGTGTATGGAATAGAAAAAGAGAAATTGAACAGTGTGATACTGGAGTCAAGCAAAAGCCATGATATTATAGCAAAAGGGCTAAAGCCGGTTGATGGAGGCGACGACAGGGTCGAGGCAAAGTTTGATGGAGAAAAGAAGTATGATGAGATCAATGGCAGGATTGATTTTTACAGCATAGGCAGAGTTGTATCCGTGGAACCCGACACTGTTGTAGCCGAAAAAATACCCGGCAGTGAAGGTGTAGCAGGTATTGATGTGTTTGGCAATGAAGTCCCTCCAAAACCCGGCAAAAAAATCGATATGCTGGCCGGCCAGGGAATCAGGCTGTCGGAGGATGGGCTTAAGGCATATTCGAAAATCAAAGGCAGGCCTGATATAAAATGGAATACTGTTAGTGTATATGAAGTTTATAAAGTATCCTCAGATGTTGATATATCAACAGGTAATATTGATTTTACAGGGGATATAGTCATAAATGGGAATATAACTGATGGAATGAAAGTGAAATGCGGCAACAATCTACTGCTTTATGGAAGCATAACGGGAAGCCGCATATATGCCGGATATGATGTTTCAATAAAAAAGAATGCGATCGGCAGCAGTATCAGAGCGGGACGCTTTGACTTTACGAAATGCAGCATGATCGATTGTTTAGAGCCGATCAAACAAAATTTAGAATCTATATTCTATGCTACGGATATGCTCAAGGATACGGGAAAAGTTCCGAAAACATATAAAGATGGGCAAATAATCAAGATACTTTTGGATACCAAGTTTAAAAACATCACCGAAAATATAGATAAGCTCAGAAGCTTGCTATTCAATAACAAGGACCAATTCAATATGGGCATTCTTGAACTGGGCGCGAGGCTCGTCAAATATTTTACCGGAAACGGCCCGCTTTTGATAGAGGATTATTTGGAACTTAAAGACCTTGCGGATGAAGTGGAAAAACATATGGATATTTTAAAAAACAGCCTTACACATCCCTCAGACATAGAGGTAAGTTATGTGCAGAGCTCAATTTTGTCGACCAGCGGTGATATCATAATAAAAGGCAGGGGATGTTATAATTCCAGGTTAAGCTGCAAGGGCAGTGTAATATTTCAAAAGCCCGGAAGTGTGATGAGGGGCGGCGTAATCAATGCTTTTAAGGATATAAGGATAAATGAACTCGGCTCACCCGGAGGAGCATATACTGTTGTTGAAACTGGAAAAGATGCAGTTGTGACATGTGAGATCGCATATGCAAACAGTGTTATAAAGATAGGAAATTTGTCCACTAAACTTACTTCATCTTTTAAAAAGCTGAAAGCATATCAGGACAGGGGTGAACTTATGATGGAAAGGTTAAAATTATAGCGGCAGGAGGTGCTATGACAGATGGAAAGCTCAGAGGAAAAAGTTGTAGTGTTTAATATAGGCGATGAGGAATATGCGGCAGAGATAAACCAGGTTGAAAGAATACTTGAGTTTGAAAAGATTACTCGCATACCTGATGCTCCCGAGTTTTTAAAAGGCGTGATAAATTATCAGGACAAGATAGTCCCTGTAATAGATCTTAAAGTAAGATTCAATCTTCCTGAGACCAGTATCAAAGAGGAGTCCAAGATAATAATAGCAAAGCATGACGAAGGCGACGTGGGGCTCATAATTGACGGAGTATCCCAAGTGCTTGATGTACCAAGCGAATCGATAACCCCGCCGCCGGATATAATAGCAGGCATAGTTAAAGAATACATAAAAGCAATCATAAAATTGGACAAGAGAATCGTGATATTGCTTGATCTTGGCAGGATATTAAGTTTTAACGAGAGAAAAGAGTTAAACAAAATAGTAAGTTAAAATTGCTGGATTGGGACATGCTTCCCGAATCGGCCTTCAGACTTGAAGACAGGGGGTATGCCCTTATTTCTATGAGTTTGCTTATACTCTTTGGAGGATTTTAATGGAGATAGAAGAATTTAGAGTAGGTATTGCAGATTATAAAGCAGCATACACTCCTGCAAAGATTATAACTATTGGTCTCGGTTCCTGTGTGGGGATTGCGCTTTATGACGGCATAAATAAAATCGGTGGACTTGTTCACATAATGCTGCCTGACAGCAAGCAGTTTTCAAATATAAGCAATCCGTGCAAGTTTGCCGATCTCGCAATACCGATTTTACTTAAAGATATGCAGTCCATGGGGGCTAAAAGAAATGCAATAACTGCCAAGATAGGAGGCGGGGCTTGTATGTTTAATTTTGCAGATAAGTCCCTCGTGATGGACATTGGTAAAAGGAATGTGGCTTCTGTAAAGGAAGTATTGATGAAACTTTCGATACCCATTATCGGAGAAGATACCGGCGGAAATCAAGGCCGGACCATGCTTCTTGATATAGGACTTGGAAAAACATATATTAGGACCGTAAACTCTGTAATGTTTGAGATATAAAGGCGGCAGATGTAATAAGTAGCAGAGTTATTTGAAAAACAGGTTATGTTAAAGCATAGCGTTAATTTCGAGCAATCCGGGTGAATAGTGTGAGCACTTTTGTTAAGCTCTTGGCGAAATTGCCGAAGCGAATCCTAAAACTTTTGTAACTTCACTAAGTGAGTTGCAAAAGTTCTTGGTGAGCGAGGAAATAGAGCCTTAGAACTTAAAAAGTGCGAACAGAAAAATGGGATGTTCAAAATTAACACATCGTTTTCAAGCTGAAAAAGCA
>CALCDS010000110.1 GCA_937900065.1 uncultured Clostridiaceae bacterium
TGCTCAAAAACCAACATATCATTCAGAGATCAAAAACTACTCAAAATCAAAACATTACTTGAAGAATCAAACATGCTGTTTAAAACCAATAAGCCGTTCAGGTATCGGCATGTTTGCTAAAGATCAATACATTTATTTAAAATAGCATTATGAAAATGCCAGTCTGTCACCGAGCAAATCCACATCTTGTGCTTCATTCAAGAAGCGGTCCAATAATTTCTCCTTTGTGAGCTTTTTCTTTTCTTCACCCGATATGTCAAGTATCACCCTGCCCCTGTGCAGCATAAGGAGTCTGTTTCCTGTGGCAATCGCCTGAGTCAAGTTGTGGGTGACCATAAGTGCGGTCATCTTCTTTTCGGATATTATGCTTTTTGTAAGATCAGTAACTATTTCGGATGCCTTAGGATCCAGCGCTGCGGTGTGCTCATCCAGAAGCAGGAGCTTTGGATTTGAAATCACGGCCATCAAGAGCGAAAGCGCCTGCCTCTGGCCTCCTGAGAGCAGCCCTACTTTCACATTCAGTCTGTCTTCAAGTCCGAGTGAAAGTCGGGACAATATTTCCTTGAAATAAGATATATTTTTCTTTGATACTCCGGGCGCAAGTCCATATGATTTTCCTTTGTTGTATGCCATGGACATGTTTTCAAGTATTGTCATCGAAGGCGAAGTTCCTACCGTCGGGCTCTGGAATACCCTGCCTATCATCCTTGTCCGCTTATATTCAGGAAGATTTGATATTTCCTTATCATTAAGCATTATAGAGCCTTCATCTGATTGTATGGAGCCTGATATAATATTCAAAAGCGTGGATTTGCCGGCGCCGTTGCTCCCGATTATGGTTATGAAATCGCCGTCCGTCACATCCAGAGAGAAATTATCAAACACAATATTCTCATTGGCAGTTCCTTTATAAAATACTTTTGACAGATTCCGGATCTTGAGCATTTGAACTCCCCTCCTTTGCAGAAATTTTCTTTAACCTGAATTTGGATTTATTGTTATTTACAGCCAGGGCAATTACTATTATAATGGAAGTGATAAGTTTGAAGTCAGTGGCCGGAAATCCTAGTTTCAAAGCCAGAGCTATACACATCCTATACAGTATCGAACCTATAAGTGCGGCAGTGGTCGGCCGTATAAACGCAAACCTTCCTAAAAGCGTCTGGCCGAATATCACCGATGCCAGTCCCATCACCATTACACCCTGTCCCATTCCTGCATCAGAATATCTTTGATATTGCGCCATCATGGATCCCGATAGTGCTACAAGTCCGTTCGATATCATAAGACCGATAAGTTTCGTTGTCCCGGTGCTCATCCCAAGCGATGTCACAAGTTTAGGATTATCACCGGTAGCAATCAGCATAAAACCAAACTTGGTTTTCAAGAACAAGTCTATGCAAAGTTTCACAGCGATTGCAAAGATTGCGGCAATGACTGCCGCAGACATGAATCCGGGAAAAATGGTGGCATTATTAAACAGCGGCACATTGACTTTGCCCATTATCCTTAAATTGATGGAGTACAATCCGGTCATCACAAGTATGCCCGACAATAAGCCGCTTATTTTTAATTTCACATTAAGAAAACCTGTGGCAGCACCTGCCAGTGCACCTGCCATAAGCGAAAAAAGGGAGGCCGCATATGGATTTATCCCGCTCATCAGGCAAGCTGCGGTGACGGCAGCCCCAAGCGGGAAGCTGCCTTCGACCGACAGATCCGGAAACTCCAAAATTCTATAGGTTATATACACGCCGAGCACCATTACTCCGAATATCAGCCCCTGTTCAAGTATGCTGACATAAAAACTAGACAATATTATTCACCACCCTTTATCATCTCTGCCCTCTCTTTTAAGTCCTGAGGTATGTTTATCCCTAGTTTGGTTGCAGTATTTTCATTTATGACAAGTTGTGTATCTTTATCTTTTAAAGTTGAAATCGGCATATCCTTCGGATTCTTGCCGCCTATAACGTCAACAGCCATGAGCCCTGTCTGGAATCCCAGCTTGTAATAATCGATGCCTTCGGTTGCCAGAGCACCGGACTCCACAGCACCTCTTTCAGCCGATACGACTACCTTTTTCTTTTGAACAGCTATTTGTGAGATTATAGGCATTGATGAAACAACCATGTTATCAGTAGGCACATAGAGCAAATCGACCTTGTCAAGAAGCGTACCAAGCGCAGTCGGAATATCGTTTGTACTTGTGATGCCTGAAACTATGATCTCAAAATTGAAATCTTTGGCTGTCTTCTTGGCATCTTCAAGTTGAATCTCGGAATTGGCTTCGCTCGTATTATATAGAATGCCTACCTTTTTACAATCGGGAACGAGCTCTTTAATGAGTTCAAACTGTTTTTTGATCGGAGCCGCATCGCTTGTTCCTGTAACATTCGTTCCCGGCTTTTCCCATGATTTTGCTATCCCGGATTTTACAGGATCTGTGACAGCCGTGATGAGAATCGGTATGTCCTTTGTAGCGTTATATGCCGCCTGAGCCGATGGAGTTGCAATCGCCAGTATCATATCTTTTTTTGAAGACGCAAATTTCTGGGCAATCGTCTGCGCTGTGGGAGTATCGCCCTGGGCATTTTGATAATCTATCTCAATATTATCCCCGTCTTTAAACCCTTTTGATTTTAGAGCGTCAATGAATCCCTTGCGTGCAGAATCGAGAGCAGCATGCTCTACGATTTGAGAAATTCCTATTTTAAACTTCTTATCTGAAACGGATTTGTTGGCACCCTGGGTGCCTGATGCAGGCTTTGAGCAACCTGCTAAAAGAGATGAAACCAGTAAAACGATTGATACAAATACAGATAAAGCTTTTTTCCCTACCATACTACCATCCTCCTAATCTTTTATTCTGCTATATCTTTTTTTATTAAGGCTC
>CALCDS010000111.1 GCA_937900065.1 uncultured Clostridiaceae bacterium
TGTTAAGCAGAGCCTATAGATAAAATACGAGGATGGCGGCAAATAATCTTGCCGCCATCCTCGTATATAATCACACACATCTTATGATGCTGTTTCTGTTCCCTTTTTCAATTTTCCAGCCTTTTTAGCCGGCTTTTTAAGGGGTTTTCTAACCCCCTCACAAAATTTCAGTTCAGGAGGTTTCAGCTTTAAAACCGCATCCTTGGATATCACGCATTCCTCTACATTTTCCATTGAAGGAATGTCATACATCACATCAACCATCAATTCCTCGATTATGGCTCTTAAGCCTCTTGCTCCCGTCTTGCGTTTTAGGGCTTCATCAGCTATCGCTTCTAGTGAATCAGGAGTAAATTCGAGCTTGACATTATCAAGTTCAAACAATCTCTTATACTGTTTCACGAGCGCATTCTTAGGCTCTGTAAGTATGCTCATCAAAGCATTCTTATCAAGTGCGCCAAGAGTCACCACAATGGGCAGCCTTCCAACAAACTCAGGTATCAGCCCAAATTTGAGCAGGTCTTCAGGAAGTATGTCCTTTAATATTTCACCTATGTCCTTTTCACTTTTGCTCAATATCTGCGCTCCAAAACCCATCGAACTCTGACGGGTCCTTTTTTCAATGATCTTCTCTATCCCGTCAAACGCTCCCCCGCATATGAACAATATGTTCGTCGTATCAATCTGTATGAACTCCTGATGCGGGTGCTTCCTTCCTCCTTGCGGAGGCACGCTTGCAATCGTTCCTTCCAGTATCTTAAGGAGTGCCTGCTGAACGCCTTCACCCGATACATCCCTGGTGATGGAAGGGTTTTCAGATTTCCTTGCTATCTTATCTATTTCGTCTATATATACTATACCTTTTTCAGCTCTCTCAATATCATAGTCGGCATTCTGTATCAGTTTCAACAATATGTTCTCAACATCCTCGCCTACATATCCAGCTTCTGTAAGAGAAGTCGCATCGGCGATTGCAAAAGGTACATTCAACATTTTTGCTAATGTCTGAGCAAGCAGCGTCTTTCCTGATCCTGTTGGGCCAAGGAGAAGTATATTACTCTTCTGAAGTTCTACATCTTCATCTTTGCCGCATAAGTTTATTCTTTTATAATGGTTGTAAACAGCTACAGCCAGCGATATTTTTGCCCTATCCTGGCCTATTACGTATTGGTCAAGGTACTCTTTAATCTGCTTTGGTTTCGGTATGTCCGTAAGGTCAACTTCTGTGTCTTCTTCAAATTCTTCTGCGATTATTTCAGAGCATAACTCGATGCACTCGTCACAGATATAGACCCCTGGGCCTGCTATCAACCTTCTTACCTGATCCTGGCTTTTACCGCAAAATGAACATTTGAGCTGTTTTTTTTCATCGAATTTAGCCATCATCTCACCTCTCTTGGCTTTATTATGGAAATGCCTACTTAATTAAAAATGCAAAACAAGAATTTTCAGACCGCAGGCTCGTCAATTCAGACAATCACCTTTTAATTATGCTGTTGCCTGTTTTCTATAACCTTATCGATCAAGCCATACTTTAAGGCTTCCTCCGCAGACATGAAATGATCTCTTTCAGTATCCTTTTCTATCCTTTCAAGAGGCTGGCCTGTTCTTTCGCTTAATATTTCATTCAACTTTTTCTTCATCTTTATGATACGCTCTGCCTGTATCGCTATATCTGTAGCCTGGCCTTGCGCGCCTCCCAAGGGCTGGTGTATCATTATTTCCGCATTCGGCAGTGCATAACGCTTTCCTTTTGCACCTGCAGTCAGCAAGAATGCGCCCATCGATGCCGCCATACCAACGCATATCGTTGAAACATCAGGCTTTATATACTGCATAGTATCATATATTGCAAATCCTGATGAAATAGAACCCCCAGGGCTGTTGATGTAAAGCGAAATATCCTTGTCAGGGTCTTCACCCTCTAGAAAAAGCAGTTGAGCCACTACAAGGCTTGCAGTTACATCGTTTACCTCTTCTCCAAGGAAAACTATCCTATCTTTTAATAACCTCGAATATATATCGTATGATCTTTCTCCGCGGTTAGTCTGTTCAACAACAACTGGTACTAAACTCATCAGTTTTCCCTCCTCCATATCCATATATGTGGAAATTATCATAAAATATTTTAGTTGCTTAAAATGGCTTTCAATATGCTACCATACGATTGCCATATGGTTATTGTATCATTCTTTTTCAAATACTTAAATATTATTTTTCATTCATCATATCCGATTAAGCAGTTTTCTTGGCACTTTCAATAACCAAATCTATTGCTTTGTTTGTTATTATGTCTTCCTTTATTAATTCTCTTTCTTTCTCGCCTATGGACGCTTTAAACTTCTCAGCATCCTTTCCATATCGTTTGGACATCTTTTCTATTTGCGCATCCACATCCTCTTTTGATGCCTCAATAGATTCGACTTCACCTATCTTCTCCAGTACAAGCCTTGTCTTAACCTTGTCATAAGCTACATCCCTGTACTTTTCCTTCATTTTATCCACTGTCGTATTCGTAGCCTTGGCATACTGTTCAAGATTTATTCCCTGGTATCTGAACTTGAGGTTTAAATCTTCCATAGTATATTCAACTTCCCTGTCTACCATCACATCAGGGATATCCACCTTCGCAGCATCGGTAACTTTTTTTATGACGGCATCTTCAAACTCCCTCTTTGCCATTTCATCATTCTCATCCTGGAGTTTCTTTCGTATATCGGCTTTCAATTCCTCCAAGGTTTCAAATTCAGATACATCTTTTGCAAATTCATCATCCAGCGCTGAAAGTTCTTTATACTTTACCTCATTTATTTTCACTTTGAAAACAGCCGGCTTGCCGGCAAGTTTTTCGGCTCCGTAATTTTCAGGGAACTTGACATTTACATCAAGCTCATCGCCAGCCTTCTTGCCGACAAGAGCATCTTCAAAACCATCTATGAAAGTCCCGCTTCCAATTTCCAACTGGTAGTTTTCAGCTTTCCCTCCCTCAAAGGGTACGCCGTCTATAAAGCCTTCAAAATCGATTATGACTATATTTCCCTTTTCTACAACTCCATCTTCCTTGGTTATAATCCTTGCATTTTTTTCTCTCTTCTGCTGGAGCTGCTTGTCAACGTCCTCATCTTTTACCGTATATTCCTTGGCTTTTGCTTCAACTCCTTTATATTCACCTAATTCGACCTCGGGTTTTACGGTCACTTTAGCTGAATATACAAGGTCTTTTCCCTTTCCAATATCCACCACATCGATTTCAGGCCTGTCAACAGGTTTTATCTTAGTTTCCTCCACTGCCTTTGGGTAGGTATCATCAATAATGTAGTTGACAGCATCCTCATAAAACACACCCTCACCATACATACGCTCAATCACTAACTTTGGAGCCTTACCTTTTCTAAAACCTGGTATATTAAATTTACCAACATTTTTATGGTATGCTTTATTAATTTGTTTTTCAAAATCTTCAGATGGTACTGTGATTTGAAGTTTGACAGCATTGACATCTATTTTTTCCAATTTGACATCCATTAATACTTCCTCCTTTATGTGAACACATAGAACTTTTCAGGCGTTTATAACCATATAATTATATCATAATTGTTTACAGTTGCCAATTTCAAATGCAAAATCCAAAACCTTATCTTTAAATATAGCTCTGCTTAACGGATATGTTGATTTTTGAGCATCTCACTTGCCTATTTGCACTTTTTAAGTTCTAAGGCTTATTGCCTTGCTCATCAAGAACTTTTGCAAACTCACTACGCAAAATCAGCAAAAGTTCTAAGATCCGCTTCGGCAATTTTGCCAAGAACTTAGCAAAAGTGTATCTCAGCTCGCTTCGATTGCTCAAAAAATCGACATCATACTTTATACTTTAACATAGCCTTAAATATAGAACTACATATCTATATCGATAAGCGAAACGCTGTCTCCGTCACTTTTGGCGTCCAGCCACAGCACCAGATTTCCTGATGCCGCAGGGATCACGGCATTGCAGCGCTCCGATATTATCTTATCCGGCAGACCGCCATTAACATTATATATCCAAATATCAAATATATATTCATTTCCACACAGCCTTCTGGTGGTCCATACGACTGAACCGTCCCTTCCCTTGTACAGTTCTATCCAGTCGTAACTTTCAAATACTTTGGTTATAAAACCGGTTTTTATGTCATATGTGTATATGCTGCATTTATTATCGCTGCAATTTTGATAAACAAGTTTTTTTTCGAGAAGATATATCCTGTTTATATATCCTGAAGATGAAAGAAAAAGGCTGTTCCTATTTTCAATATCATAAAATCCAACGCAGGATTTATCCTTGTATTGTTGAAGCCACGCACAATTGCCATATCCTAAAACCGGAGATCCGATTATATGGCGGCAGGACGATATCACTCTTTCCCTCTTGTGCTTTATATCAAAAAGCACTACATCGCTTCTACGACGGAATGCTATATAGTTCTTCCATATCCCTCCAAGCATTATATCATTACCTAAATCATCCAGGTAATCAAGTTTCAGTGAGTTGACATTTAAAATGCCGACTCCTCTTTTCAGTCCGGAAAACTCAAAAACAATATTCCTGTTATCACAGCTGACGTTGAAGCACGAAACATCTTTTAAAAAAACCGGCTTCAACTCTTTTTGAGCCATATCGTAAATTATTATTTTGCTTCCCTTAGATAGGTTTTGAACGAGTATGATATAGCTGTCGCAGATAATAGGCTCGTCAGCATCCTTAAACAATCCCATCGGAAAACAACTCATCTTGCGGGAATCATTCACATTATCACCTTCCCACTAAGTTTGTTTGATCACTCCCAATACTCTCTTTCTCACTGCAATATATTCGTTTAATAATGCACATGTGTATCATTAATTTTTGACAAAACAATTTCAATTGTATTTTTAGGAGGAGTGATGACGAATGCAAAAATGCGCATCTGAATCAAATCAATGCGCATTTTTGACCATGTTGCAGATATCATTTTGTGTAAGCCGGTTCATATGTGCTGCAAGTCTTATGGATATCGACATTTATATTTCGCTTTTGGCAAATACCGTCCGAATTATTGGTAGGATTGAAATTTACACAGCTGCTGCATGTGCCGTATTTTAATGTATCACAATATAACTTTGGACGGCAGCCTATATAAAATTTAAGGTAATAGGTATATGCATTTTTTAAGTCCCCTTTTCTCTCGCATATTTTGGCATCGAGGTAATTGTTGTCATGGGGCACCTTTCCTAAGTATCTAAGTGCTGTTTTAATAAATATGACGGCATGCTCTAAATCTTCGAGATTCCTGCACATATAACTCGAGTATTCAAAGCAATCGAGCAAGCATGTATCTCTTATGGGCACCTCTCTTGTGACCTCATATGCCTTATTGTACATCTCGAATCTTGAGACCATTACCCTGTCTATTATGCTTTCAAAATCCTTTTTCCTTCCCTGTATCAGATATGCAAAGGCCCTCCTAAGCCACAAATCTTCTTTGTTCCTCACCCTGCATGCTCCCGTGCTGTCCGCAAGTATCAAGTCTTTGGACCAATACTTTTCAGCGGTATCCAGAGCCCTGTATGCCCTATCAAATCTTTCCTCTTCAATGTATATTTTGGATAGTATATACAAATTCCATACTGCGATGCTTGTTTCATGAAGATTTCCTTCTCCAAGATAAGCATTTTGGGATATATCCTCGCTTATCCTGACTCCAACGTCAAAATTTCCGTAAGACCTGAACAATCCTGCTATGAATGACAACAGCTCAATATTTTGAGGATCATCAAGATAATTATCCAGAAAAATCGAAGGTACCTTCCCCCTGAGGGGCGATATATCGTACGATTTGAATCTTCCTTTTTTAGGCGTACCCATCCCTCCTTTACTTATTAAGCATAGGCTATCTTAGCAAAGATGTTGATTCTAAACAATCCTGTTCACTTGAATTGTTCAAAAAATCAACATTACGCTTTAGCATGGTCTGAACATAAAAACCATGTATATCTATATACTATTCATCCAACATGAAAAAGGGGAAGGATGAGCTGAAATTTAGCTCATCCTTCCCCTTTATTTATAGCAGCCGATATATTTTTACTTATCAAGGCTTATGGTTACAATATCGTCTCCCTTATCAACGGAAACAGCATTGTCTCCGGCCCAACGGACTTTGCAGCTGTCTGCGAACCGGCCGTCTGTATAATAAGTGTCTATATTTATGTGAGCCTCGTCAAAATGTAAAACTGCTATTTCATCATTGCTCCCAGACAAGGGTTTTATTATGATGGCATATTTATCTCCTTCATCATTCCATGCTCCCATTGAAGTAAATTTATATGACTGCACCTTAGGAAGCTTTACTATACCCTTATCATAGACATCCATCATATAGATGTATCCAAAGTCAACACTGTTTGTTCCATCCATGTTTGCGAAAATGAGCTTTTCACCGCCTGGCGATAAGCTTATTATATATTTGCCTTCCACATCAATAGTTTCATACGTTTTGCAAGATGATCCGGTATCATCAACGACGATTATTTTATCTCCGTCAAGTATTATGTGTTTTCCGTCGCCGCTTCTATATCCAAGCGGCCTGAAATCTTTGCTTAAAGGCTTATATATGGGATACATCGTTCCATCGTCCACATCTATTTTCCATATCGTTTTTTCAGGAGAAGTGCCCTCATCCGGAAGATTGGAGATGAATTCTATGTTTCCATCAGGCATGAATGAAGGTTCATCTGCCCAGATATAGCCAGGATTGCTTTTTTGCATATCATTTTTATTTAAACCTTGATATTTATCCGGCGTTATTTTCTTTGATGCGCCATTGCTGTATATGATCCATATATGGCCGTCCTTGCTCAGGTATAAAGCCGAATTGCCATTTTGGGATATATCATAGCTGTCTTCATTTTTTACCGGATTCAATGAAAATATTTTAGCAGTTTGTCCAGATTTCACATACTTTACCATTACCGAATCATTGCCGGATATGCTGCATTCAAATTCTCCAAACGTTATATCATTTATTGTTTTTATATCCGAATTTTCATCCTGTCCGCCTTGCTCTGCTCCTGCTTTTAATCTATCCTGGATGTTGCCTTTATGATTCGGATTGCCTGCCAGATAGATCACTCCCGACACTGCCGATATAAGTATCACTGCTGCCGCGGCAATCAATGATTTTTTCATGTTAAGCCACCTCAATCAATTGCTTCTATCTTTTTTTTGTCCACATTTACAGCGTATTTTGCCCCGCTATGCTCTATAATCAGCCTTCCATCATTTAAAAAGCCTCCATAGCTCACAGCATTTGTACTATTGGTGTTTGCTACCATATTGTTATTCTGCCCATCCATATCGACAACCCAGATATAAATGTATTTTACATCTTTAAACCATGGAAGGTTGGACTGGTAGACTATACGCCCATCTTTTAGGAATTTAGGTTTTGCAGCCCATACATAATCATTATTGTAGCGTTTCATTATTTCATTCTTATAAAATACTTGCCGCGTCCCGCCGCTCATTTTATAAAAGTCGGGATTCAATTTTTTGGAATTACCATTGGCATCGACTATCCAAATATCTCCTGCTTTGGGATTATCAAAAGTTATCGCTTGCATATCGTCCTTGATATCAAAGCTTATATTCCCGTCGTCAGGCTCGATTCCGGTAATTTTGATACCTTTCTCATCCTTTTCATATGTTACCGCAACCGTTTCAGCATCTGAAATCTTGATCTGGTACTTGCCGCTCTCTTTTTTATCAGGAGAAACCTTATCGGCAGCATCATTCTTTGCATCCTTACCCTTTACATCTTTTTTATCATTTACGGCATTGCTGTCATTATATTTACCAGCATCAATTTTAGAATACATCTTAATATTTCCTGCCAGCTTTTTAAGATTCGGTATTGTTGATTTGCCATACATCAGCAACACAACAGCAAGAGCAACAAGCACGATTGAGACCCTGAATACGATTTTTCTTCTGTGCATTATCTTTTTGTAATCACTGCTGAATATGCTTGGCTTGCCCATTGAACTACCCCCTATTGCTTATCGTTGTATATATTATACCGCAAACCATTCATCTCTCACATATTTTCGTTGTACTTTATATGTCAGTCATAGTATATCGGTACTATTACTATACCCATTTTAACATATATTTTACTAATGATTCTATCAAGATTTGCTTTTACATATACACGGCAATCAAACTAATTATGATATCTCAGGCTTACCGACACTTTACCAAAGCCGTCTATAAACACTGAAGCAAATATTATGCCTATTCCCGGCTTTATATATATATCATTATAAGCATTTGAAGTATCCTTAAGCCGCATATATATCAAACCCGTGTATATTTTTTTGCCGAATTTCAGTTTGTAATTTGTATCCTCTATCTTGAATGTGCCCAGCATGCTTTCCCACGATGTGCCCGCAATTACCGGACTTTTCAGTATCTCTATCTTCGGTGTCGCTTCAAAAGTTGATATGTCATCCAATGTTTCCACTTCTTCCTTGCTTGCCGCTATCAGCGACAGGTCAACATCACACTGCAGTATGGCTGATCCTTTTATATCTCCCGAGGAAAATTTCAGGAGGCATTGTCCTGCTCTTTTGTCCATTACCATCATTTCTATTTCCCGGGTAAATATAAACGCCCCGGCAGTGTAAATCCACCTTTTTCCTGGAATAAGAGAAAATATATCCGACGGCAGGGTATAGTCCAAAAAAATCACTCCCAAAAGCTCTTTATATCATAATATTGGAATAATATATAATTGATACAAAATTAATGATATCCTCCGCCTAGGTAAGTATAACCTTAAATTAAGGCTCTGTTTAACAAAGATGTTGATTTTGAGCATCCTGTTCGCCTATTCGCAC
>CALCDS010000112.1 GCA_937900065.1 uncultured Clostridiaceae bacterium
TATGCTTCCTTTTCATGAAACGATAAAAACCGGGCATAAGCCCGGCTTGTGTGCGTTATGAGCTTTCTATTTTTGGTTTTTAATACTTTTCTCAGCATATTTAATCGCGGCTGACACAAGGTTGCCGCACTGCCTAGCGGGTACGCCTCCCCAGCCTTCCCGCTTCACTATATCATCAACACCCAGTTCCTTTGCCAGTTCAAATTTCAAATCATCGGACATGAGACTGCGGTGTCTGCCCATATATACACCTCCAGAAGAAGTATACCGGCACACACGTGGGAAAATGCAGTTCATCGCGCTCATACTTTATACTCAAAGTACAAGAGGTCATTCGAATGCATTTCCCACATTAATATTATATCCATCATACAGTACAATATATCAGGTAAAGTCTCCTTGACGAACCAATGTATAGCACAATATCATACTGCAAGCTGACCTCCAGGAGTGTCTATTATCTGAAGTATATTCTCCTCATTCCCATCTTCAGCATTTATATATACTATATACGTAGTTCCATCATAAGTGCCGACAAATTCATAGCAAAACACTTCTCTCTGTGAAAGCATGGGTATGACTGCCAGTCTCGTATTTGTTATTTTTATGTTTTTGCTTGCTTTTGCCCTGGCCTCTGATGCGGAAAGCTTAGCCTTATGCAAAGCCCTTTCATGGTGGGCCATCAAATACTTTTCAGCTTCAACGCCAATCACTTCTCCATTGTCCAGGGCTACTTTGACTTTTATCTGATCAGGATATATCACAACATTCGAACCGCTCGAGTCATCAACATAAACATAATTTATAACCAGAGTGTTGTCCGTGCCCTGAGAAAATGTCGGTATCATATTTTTAAACCCATTATCGGCTAAAAATTTAAGCCCTATGTCTATTGCTTTCTTATTATCAATGGAAGCGTTCCCGACAGCTCTTGGGTTTATCATATAGACCATATGGCCGCCGTTTTTGCTTATGTCTATGCTTATTGCATCACTCTTGTCAGAGCCCTTTAATACCACATAAAAAGGATACACGGCTATCCTTCCTTCGCCTTTCGAGCTGTAGCTTCCTATTTCTGAAATCCTGCTGCGTCCTATTATATCCATCACCTTTTCTTTGGCATCATTTAAACCTATCTGAGGTTCTGATGATACCTTTGGCGTTATATTCAAAACATTTTCAGAAAACGGCCCGTCATATATCAAAGTCGGGCGTTTTTCCATTTCTTTGTCTATGCTGGCAAACCTTTCATCAGTCACATTCGCTTGAGCACGACCGAGCAATCTTCCACCCTCATACCTTATTTCAGACCACTTGAATCCTCCATCCTCCATTTGGGTTTGCAAGAGCGAAAGTTCATTTCTCAAATATGCAGCATTATTTCTCAATGATTTTATATTATCCCATTCACCAGCGGTCAGCGTGTTTCCATTTCCAATATTTTTAACAAGCGTATATGAAAAATCAGATACCTGGTTTAAAAATTTACTTGTTTGCGATATGGCGGCATGGGTTATCGGAAGTGAATTCACCCTGTCCGCAGCAGAACCCGCCTGCCTCCAGATATCGCCGAAAAGCAAAGCGCATTGCTCATTGGATGCCGATACCCCGATCTTCGATAGATCGGTTTCTAAATTTTGTATATTGCCTATAAGGTCATAAAGCTCCTTTTGATATTTGCCCTGGAGTCTATTTCCAAACTGCATCCTGTCTATGTATAACAGGCATGATAACGTGGTCACTCCGACTACAAGGAGAGCTGCTATTACACTGTATATACTCCTTTTTTTCATAACCTGCTCCATAATTCCACCTCGCAATTTTTATACGGCTTAAAATGACGCAAAATCAATCTTTGCGGTCAAAAATGTTCTCAAGCCGATTCCAGATCGATTTGGCTATCTCAATGCTTTTAAATTTTATTTCAACTTTATCCTCGCTTTTGTCATCAGCTTTTTCCTGTACTTTGCTTTCAGATATGAGAGGCTTTTTTACGGCAGAACCTTTATTATTTTTTGAAGAATTCACAAGTATGGTCTCATACTCTTCATCACCTAATACGGCCCTCAATTTTTCCTCAGTCGCAGCATCAGTCGACCCGTGGCTTATATCTATAAAGCAAAGAGGAGGAAACAGAACGCACCACCAGTTCTTACCTTCACCTTTTCCTATTACCACCTTTAATGCGTCGTAATTTCCGGCAGGCAGCGCAACATCCCCATACGTCTTGATCGGAAACCATGAATTCCCAAGATTTATGGCTACGTCATAGTTTTTACCATTTTTTAGAATTTCATCAGTTGCGATATTTTTAATATATTCCATGTTGCTTTTTATAAAATCTCTCGACTCATCCACGGTTTCAAGATTTCCGATTTTAGGACTGAGTTCGGCTAAAATCCTGTCTCTTACTTTGAGTTTGAGCGACTGATCCTCATCTGAGTCGCTGTTTGCAATCACATGAAACCGTATCAGCTTGCGTCCTATATCGGCATACACATCATTTGGGCGGTTTAGTTTGATATAATGGAATGAGATCAAACACAATGCCATGGATAAAATCCCTAAACATGCGATTATCCTTTTTGTCACTTAACTTCCCCCTTTATCTAATGTATCGATTTTGAGCTGATGTTTGCTGCAAGAGTTCATTTTGCTTGTTCAAAATCGATATCATTCTTTAATGCAGCCTTAAACTAAAATCGTATTTCACCTATAAAGTATTTCCATAAAAGGAGAAAGTTAAACATATTATTTGACCGTGCCGATCCTTCTTACCTTGTTTTCGAAAACCGGGATTATCTTTATATTCGGATATATAATCTCCCATCTATCCTTGACCTTTTCCCAGGTATCGGGATAGTATTTTCTTAGAGAATCGGAAATATTGAGTGCATCTATATTGAACTCCTTCTGAAGTTTATTTATGACAAATTTGCAGTTTTCCTCGTCTTCTTTATTTAACTCCTGTTCGATTTTACTTATAAACTCATCATCATAAAATTCACGTTCAGTTTCGCCGGACAACAGGGCTCCCTCGGTTCTAATATTTATGCTGATTTCAAAGTTTGAAGGGTCATCATTTAAAACCTTGATTTTTTTCGATAGATTCCTTATTACATAATTCACTTTGATTCCATCCACATCCACATCTATAGATCCTGATTTACGTTTGCCTACAAGCGTATTAAAATACAATGAATCATATTCCGGAAGATAACCTATCAACTTGTAATCCTTTATAAGACCAAGTCCTGCTATTTTTATCTCATCGTCCTTCACGACCAGCTTGGGGAGTACGACACATCCCGTGCCAAGAAGAGATACTATGAATTCATTGAAAGTCATATCCAGTATCCTGCCGTTTGAAGTTTCATTGTTCAATACCCCTCGTATATGCACTGATAACAATTTTTCATCTTTGGGTTCGACTTCAGCGACCTTTGAAGCTTCCCCTTTTGATACCAGTACCCTCATCGACCTTCCAAGCTCTGGGTTCCTTCTTAGATAATCGATCACTTCTTTTACTTTGTCCGGATTTTTTAAAAAATCCTCTCCAAATATCACGACCTGTGTAAATCCTAAAAACAGCCTCCGGCTGACCCTTGAGTCCACATACCTGCTCGCTCTATCCATTGTAGGAGCCACGCTCGATATGCTCATGGTGCTAGGCTTGTCGCCTCCTCCTCCGGATTCTCCTGCAAGCGCCGATGCAATCGGAAAAGCATAAGTCACCTTTATCATCTTATCTATACCGCTGTCACTATCAGGAGTATCGCGCATTGACTCTTCATCATTTTCTTCATAACCCGGAGGAGCCATGTCTATCATTATGACCCCTACAAATCCTCTCTGGTCTATCTCCACCTTATCCCAGCATCCTGTATTTGTGATGGACAAAAGCACTATCATAATAAAACATAAGATCCTTTTAACCATTCGTCCTTTTCCCCACCTTCCTTATGGATGAAACTATGAGCAATGTTATAGGAAACAAAAACATTGATAATGTCCCCAGATAGCTGGTTATATAATCCAGATATTTATATGCCTCTACGATATTATTAGGAAATAATGATATCAAATACAGAGGTGGAATCACAAATGTGCAAAAATGCTTGAATTCCTTGTGACCAAATGCACGCGACATAATCACAGCAAGACCGTATGCCAAAGGTGCAAGTGTCGTGAAAGCAAGCAGTATCCATTGTGACATGACCACGCCCTCAAGCCTCTCTACAAAAGAGCCCGGCACTTCAATGGATCTTATCATCGATAAAGTAGGCCATATGAGAAGTTTTACGTCAATGATCCCAAATTTTCCAAGCGAAAGTATAACCAGCACCGTATAAACAACAGTTACGATCGACAGCGCAATAAGGCCCGGCTTAAATATGTTCTTTGGATTCCTGATAAAAGGTATTATAAGCATTACAAACTCATAGCCGCTGAAACTGTACATTACTTTAAATATGCCTGTAAATAATTTGGACGGACTTGATCTCAATATCGGAAGTATGTTGCTGAAATCTGTCATGGGCAGCGCAAATATTATTATAAA
>CALCDS010000113.1 GCA_937900065.1 uncultured Clostridiaceae bacterium
TATGAGCCTATCATATAGAAGGATGGACGATATGGAAGAGGAAATAATCAAGTTAATCAAAAATGAAGATATCAAAAAGCCTTTAACAGATGAGCAGATTGCAATGAAGCTTAACATACTCAGGGAAAACGTGACCAATACTAGGAAAAAGTATGATATACCCGATTCAAGAAGCAGAAGGCGCGGCCAATTGATAAAGGATGTTAAAAGCCTGGTTGGACAATACGGTGGCATATCAAACAGGAAGCTTACAAAACTTTTAAACAACATGGGGTATGATGTGGGCAAATATGCGATCGGAAAATTAAGGGATGAAGTGCTAAAAAATAAGGGCGGCATACCGAAAGCAGACAATCAGCAGTATTTTAATGAAAATTCAAATGAAGCCGAATCAGATGATTCCGATGACATATTCAGTGAATTCATAGGATATGACGGCAGCTTAAAAGGACAGATTACCAGGGCAAAAGCTGCTGTATCATATCCGCCACATGGCCTTCACACTTTGATATACGGGCCTTCAGGCGTAGGCAAAAGCTTTCTGGCCGAACTGATGTACAAATACGCAGTTGAAAATGGAAACTTCGGAAAGGATGCCCCTTTTTTTGAATTCAACTGTGCTGATTATGCCGATAACCCCCAGCTTTTGCTTGCTCAATTATTCGGATACGCCAAGGGTGCATTTACCGGAGCAGCTGAGGACAAAAAAGGGATCGTGGAGCTGTCGGACGGAGGAATACTTTTCCTTGATGAAGTTCACAGGCTTCCTGCCAAAGGGCAGGAAATGCTGCTCTATCTTATAGATAAGGGCAAATTCCGCAGATTGGGCGAAACAGACATTGAAAGAAAGAGCAATGTTATGATTATCGCCGCCACCACGGAAAATCCGGAAAGCTCTCTGCTGTTGACTTTTAGAAGAAGAATCCCAATGTTTATTGAAATTCCGCCCATCAAGGACCGCCCGATAAATGAAAAGGTGCAGCTTATAAAATCCAATTTTATGATGGAAAGCAGAAGAATCGGCCGTGAACTCCAGGTAAAAGAAAATGTGCTTAAATGCATGCTGAGCATGGAATACCTCGGAAATGTCGGACAGCTTAAATCCGATATACAGGTCTCATGTGCCAAGGCATTCCTGGATGCTAAAAAAAATCATACTGAAAACATTGTTGTGGAAATCGACAGCCTGCCAAAAGTATTAAGCGAAGACTATAATAATTCGGAATGGGATAAATATGATTCCGTGGTTCATGGCGATACTTTTTATTTGCCTGATGAAAACAGCGTATATGAGCAAAGTGCGGTCGAGCAGAGCAAAAATATATATGATCAATTGGACCGTCAATATGAAAGGATGAAAAAGGAAGGCTTAAGTGAATCTGAAATCAATGAAACATTGTCCCGGCAATTGGAAAAATTTCTGTTTCACCATATAAAAAATGTTCAGGATTCCAAGTTCAGCCTCCAGGAAATATCAAATATCGTAGGAGACAAGGTGCTTAACATAACAAATGAAATATATGAAATATCAAAATCCGAACTGCCGTACTTAAAAAATACGATCATATTTCCTCTGGCAATCCATCTAAATATGGCTATTCAGCGGGCTCGGATCAATAATGCAATCAAGTATTCAAAGCTGAACATAATCAAGAACAAGTCCACTAAAGAATATGAGGTTGCAAAGAAAGCTTTAAAAATAATAAAATGCAAATACGGTGTTCAATTTCTTGAAGAGGAAATCGGATTTTTAGCTATGTATTTTAGCAATTTTCAGGGCCACAATCAAGTAAACAAAGAAAGGATAGGCCTGCTTGTCGTATCACACGGCAAAGTCGCTTGTGGAATGGTTGAGACGGCAAACGCCATCATGGGAACGGATTATGCGGTCGGCTTGGAGATGGATCTTAAGGACTCCCCCTCAGTTATGATCAACAAAGTAATCAATATGATAGAGCATATCGATCATGGAAAGGGATGCATCATACTGGCGGATATGGGCTCGCTCACAACCATGGGGGAAAGGATTGAAAATGAGACCGGGATCCATGTGCGTATTGTGGGAAGGGTGGACACTCTTATGGTCATGGAAGGCATAAGAAAAGTATTATGGACTGATGAAACCGCTGATGAAATCGCAGATGAGCTGGATACAAAAAACAAGAGCACTTTGCAGACAAAGGTTGAAATTGAAAGTAAGATAAAGAAGAAAGCTATTTTATGCCTTTGCATAACGGGAAAGGGAGCAGCCAAACTTATCAGCGAGCATATAAAAAACCGCTTAAAAGGCAATCTGAAAAATATTGAGGTGCTTGCAAAGGGTTATATAGATGAAGACAAAGTGGAAAATATAATTGAGCCCTTGGAAAATGACTACAAGATCATCGCAGTCGTGGGCACTATCGACCCTCAAATAGATAGATATCCTTTCATATCGTCAACAGAAATATTTAAGCCTGAAGGCATAGCCAGGTTGAGAAAGATAGTAAAGCACAATACATTGTTTGAGGGGAACAAGTTGAGCGATGTTATACATCCTGAAAACGTATTCGTCAATCCGGAATATACCTATAAGGACGAAGTGTTGGATAATGCAATAAATATATTGATCAAAAACGGGTTTGTAAAGCCGGATTTCCTGCTCAGTGTATACAAAAGGGAAAGCCTTATGACCACTTACCTGCAAGGCGGCATTGCCATCCCGCACGGCAGTACCGAGTTTGTTACAAAACCGGCCATATCAATTACAAAATTAGACACGCCCATCATTTGGGACGGAGTAAACTCAGTAGACATTATTTTTATATTGGCTCTTGACGAAAATTCAAAAGTTTATTTCAATCAATTATATAATATCATTTCTGATGAATCCTTGCTTTCGGCAATTCATGCCAGCAATTCTAAAAGCGAAATCCTGCATATCTTATGTCCTGATACAAAATCAGCCAGATAATTGGCACCTTTCTTGCTCTAATTATAGAGCAAGAAAGGAGTTATCAAAATGGATATCAAAAATTTTCCTAAAGTTACCGTTATATTACGGGGATATGATTATTCACAAATAAGGACCGTTGTAAAGTGCTTATTGGGTACAAAGCTTAAGGCCGTTGAAATCACCATGAACACGCCCGATGCTGCATACGTGATAGGAAAAATCAACCGTGAATTTGGAAACTCCATTAAAGTTGGAGCAGGAACGGTCACCACCTATGACCAAGCAGAATCTGTCATAAAAGAAGGCGCTTCATTTGTATTGTCACCGGTCATGTTAAGCCGGGAAATCATTGACCTTTGCAGAAAAAACAATGTCATATCCGTTCCGGCTGCATTCTCCCCTACGGAGATCAAGACAATGCTGGATTGCAAAGCAGATATAATAAAAGTTTTCCCTGCTTCAAGACTCGGTCCTAAATATATTTCAGATGTTCAAGCCCCACTTGGGAAGATTCCAATTATGGTCGTCGGAGGAATAAATTCTGAAAACGTAAATGAATATTTTAAGGCCGGTGCGCAATTTGCAGGCATTGGTTCAGGCATATTCAATAAGGAAGATATATTGAATGAAAATGAAGAAGGTTTGAAAGCATCTATTAAGTATTTTGAAACAAAATTGGACAAACACGATTAAGGAGAAAAACATGAGTGCAATCACATTCAACGAGTCATTGATTTTAAGAATCAACGAACAAAAAACTAATATTGAAATATTATCAGCATTAGCCGACCGCTTATATGAACTTAAACTGGTAAAGGATACTTACAAGAAAGCAATACTCGACAGGGAAGCAGAATATCCTACCGGGCTGTTCACAGATAATATAAACGTGGCAATACCTCACGCTGACATAGTCCATGTAAATCATGCAGCAATATGTGTAGGAATTTTGGGGAAGCCGGTAAAATTCCATGCTATGGATAAACCGGCCGAAGAAATAGATGTAAGGCTTGTTATCATGCTTGCGCTGACAGAAGCCCATGGTCATATTGATATTCTCCAAAAAATTGTCAAATTGATTCAAAATCAGGAATTGGTAGGCAAAATAGTCAACTCAAAAGATTCAAAGTTGGTTTATGACATAATCAAGGACCAATTATTATATTGAT
>CALCDS010000114.1 GCA_937900065.1 uncultured Clostridiaceae bacterium
TTTATGATTCCTATCAAAAAAAATGTGACCGCACCTTGCACATTGAAATGAGCAGCCATAAAAAGCAGGCTTGTCAAGATCGCCGCAAAAAAAGTCCCTATCCTATTCTTTAAAAGCCTGTCATACAGCCAAAACCTGAAAACAAATTCCTCTACTATGGGAGCGCAGACGACCACCAGCATGGATAATACTATGCTTTGAAATACGTCTGATTTTAAGAACTGGTTTACGACTTCCTGATTGGTCAATGTTATTTTCAATTTTGACAGCACTTCGATGAATAAAAGGTTTATATAAGTCACGGCATATTTTATCGGTATGCCCCATAATGCTATCTTTATAAAGTTTTTAATGGAAAACTTCCATCTCCAGCCCGTGCAGTCAAGATTGAATTTTCTTTGCCTTGAGTCTTCGCCTTCTTCATCATTTCTATGATATATGGACTCTTTTCTGGATCTGTATATCAAAAAAAGCACGCTTGCCGCGGGCAGGACATTTGAAAAGTACAATGTTCCGGCCCAATATACGGCATATAATGCAATCCTTAAAAATACATTCTTGATCTTATCGTACAAATATCTATATAAATACAGGAAAGGAGGGAATGCCACCAGCATTATCACAAGCAGGTCCCCAGCATATTTTATTATTCCATTCATTAATCTGAACCTCTCTTAAAACAGCCTTTATTATATCATACTCTAAAAAGTTCATTTATTCCCAACATGCCGTCAAAAATCCTCCAGAGCTCTTCCCTGCCGTATTTGGTTTCAGATGAAAATGGTAAAACCTTATCAGACTCATCCATTTTAAGGCATCTTCTTATCATGGATATTTGCCCGGCATGCCGACCTTTTGAAATTTTATCGCATTTGGTAGCCACAACGGTCACATTCCGCTTGAACGATTTTATCCAAGCATACATTATCTTATCATCTTCAGAAGGTTCACGCCTTATATCAACGAGCAGCAGCACATCTATCAGATTGTTTCTGTTGAACAAATACTCCTCGATGATCTTACCCCAATTTTTCTTTTCCGATTTCGATACTTTTGCATACCCATAACCCGGCAAGTCTACAAAATACAATATATCATTTATATTATAAAAGTTTATAGTACGCGTTTTACCCGGCTCTGAACTGATACGCGCAAGGCCTTTGCGGTTCAGCATCGCATTTATCAATGAAGATTTTCCAACATTTGACCGGCCGGCAAATGCTATTTCAGGCCGGTCAGCTGCCGGGTACTGGCTAAAAGACACGGCCGTAGTGCTGTATTCAGCTTTTCTTATTATCATGATCCTTCTCCTTAACCAGTGCATTTTTAAGCACCACATCAATGCTGTCGGCCAAAATAAACTTTATCTTGTGCCTTACATTTTCGGGTATTTCCTTTATATCACTCTCGTTTTCAGAAGGTATTATTATCTGGCTTATGCCGGCTCTTCTGGCAGCAAGCGATTTCTCCTTCAAACCGCCTATCGGAAGCACCTGGCCTGTCAAAGTGATTTCACCTGTCATAGCCGTATCTCCCCTTACAGGTACGCCGGACAATGCCGACACCATCGATGTCACCATCGTTACTCCGGCAGACGGCCCGTCTTTTGGGACCGCTCCCTCTGGAGCATGTATGTGAACATCAAAATCCTTATAAAAATTCCTGTCGATTCCAAGCTCCTCAGCATGGGCCCTTACATAGCTGTAGCCGGTCCTTGCGGATTCCTTCATCACATCTCCAAGCTGTCCTGTAAGCTCAAGCTTGCCGTTGCCCTGCATCACCAGGACCTCCACAGGAAGCGTATCTCCGCCATATGCTGTCCATGCTAATCCGGTTACAACCCCGACTTTATCCTTTTTGTCTGAAACCTCAAACCTGTATCTAGGCTGCCCTAAGAATTTGACAAGGTTCTGCGAAGTCACCTTTACGCTATCCTTGTCTTTCTCCACAATCATAGTGGCCGCTTTCCTGCATATTGCGGCAAGCCTTCTTTCAAGGCTCCTGACTCCTGATTCCCTTGTGTAATTGTTTATTATGTCCCTGAAAGCGCCTTCGGTTATAACCACGCTGCCTTCTTTTAATCCATTCTCTTTGATCTGTTTTGGAAGAAGATGTTTCCTGCCTATATTATATTTTTCTTCTTCCGTATATCCTGATACTTCTATCAGTTCCATCCTGTCTAAAAGCGGCCTCGGTATGGTATCGGTCGTGTTGGCGGTCGTTATGAACATGACTTTTGAAAGATCGAACGGGAGTTCAAGATAATTGTCCCTGAAAGTATTGTTTTGTTCAGGATCTAAAACCTCGAGCATTGCATCGGCCGGATCGCCCCTGAAATCCGAGCTCATTTTATCTATCTCATCGAAAAGAAATACAGGATTCTTTGAGCCGGCCTGCTTCATGCCATATATAATCCTTCCGGGTATGGCTCCCACATATGTCTTCCTATGTCCCCTTATTTCAGCCTCGTCTTTGATTCCTCCAAGTGACATCCTCGTAAAATTACGGTTTAAAGCTTTGGCAATCGATTTTACGATCGAAGTCTTCCCGACGCCCGGAGGCCCTACCAAGCAAAGTATTGGGCCTTTCATGCTCTTATTCAATTTCCTGATTGCTAAATACTCAATTATTCTGTCCTTTACGTCCTTTAATCCGTAGTGTTCTGATTCCAAAACCTCTCTGGCATTTTTTATATCAAGGTTATCCTTGGTTTCCTTGTTCCACGGCAAATCAAGTATCCAATCCAGATAAGTCCTTATTACGCCGCTTTCAGCAGACATAAGCCCCATCTTTTCAAACCTGTCAAGTTCGGATAAAGCCTTCTCCTTTGCCTCTTTGGGAAGTTTGGCTTTGTTTATTTTCTTTTTATATTTCTCGACTTCAGCTTGTATTCCATCCTTTTCTCCAAGCTCATCCTGTATCGCTTTAAGCTGCTCTTTTAGGTAATATTCCCTTTGCACCTTATCTATCTGTTTCTTTACCTTCACACCTATTTTTCTCTCTATTCTCAATACATCAAGTTCATAGGTGACCATTCCTAAAAGCTTTTCAATCCTTTTATTGGAATTGAAAGCTTCAAGCAGCTCCTGCTTTTGGGATTGCTTGAGATATACATAAGAGCTTACCACATCTGCCAGCATCCCGGGATCTTCTATATCAGATACCGTGGCCATTACTTCCGGAGATATCTGATTGCTAAGCTTAACATATTCTTCGAATGCCTCCATCAATTTTCTCATCAAGGCTTCGCTCTCAACATTCTTTTCTTTAGAATCATGCTTTTCTTCCACAGCAGCTTCAAAATAAGGAGACTCCTGCACTATGTTTACAATCTCGGCCCTGCTCATGCCCTCTACAAGCACTCTCACTGTGTCCCCGGGAAGCTTCAATATCTGCTTTACCTTTGAAATAGTTCCTACCTTATATATATCATCTGATGAAGGATCATCTACTTTTGCATCCTTCTGACTCACCAGAAAAATAAGCTGTTCATTTACCATTGCCTGCTCCAGGGACAGTATCGATTTTTCTCTTCCCACATCAAAATGAAGCACCATATGCGGAAATATTGACAGACCTCTTAGTGGAAGAAGCGGCAATACTTTAGTCATAGTATCATCTTTAGTCATATCTAAATATGATCTCCTTCTTTTAGTTTTAAATTTTTTTGGAAGTATACAACATATAGGATATTTACTTAAATTTAGGCTTTATTTATTATAACCTTTAAAAAAGTTTTTTTCAATTACAGTATATCAAAGGATAGTGTCAAGTTACTGTAGGGAAGAAGAACGCTGTTAATCTGCTGCTTTATGTATCATTATATATGTATAT
>CALCDS010000115.1 GCA_937900065.1 uncultured Clostridiaceae bacterium
TCTTGATAAGCAAGGCAATGAGCCTTAGAACTTAAAAAGTGCGAAACAGGCGAGCGGGATGCTCAAAATCAACATTATACTTTAACATAGCCTAAAATTTTATACCGTGAAAAAATCCCGTATCCTTGCCTATACGTATTGCACCCTCAGACTTTATAATATCATTCAAATATTTTACCATGGCTTTCAGCTTATCAACGGTCATGGTTTCCTTTATATTGCCGGGCATTGAAAACATATAATCTATCAATGCTCCGGCATCAGTAACTTTTAGGCTGTCCTGGTACCTCTTTATTTCAACATTTTTAAACCACTTGGACACCATCCCTATCCCGCTCTCAAGCTGGAACCTTTCCGTATGGCTGAAAGTTGCACTATTGACTATGTCAGGTTCAAACATAGCTATGATATTTCTCATCCCGGCCATATGGGACCGGCCAACGGTTGAAGCAAAGAACTGGCCTTTATGTCTTAGGACCCTGTATATTTCGGAAAATGCTTTATCCATATCAGGAACATGGTACAGCATATGGTTTGCAATAACCACATCAAAGCTCTCGTTTTCATAAGGTATGGACTGTGCATCCACAACATTGAAATTGAATCTATGGGCGTCTTTCCCCAAAAGCCTTTCGGCATCTTTTAACATGCCCTGAGAAAAGTCTGTAAGAGTTATGTCCCAACCTTTGGGTACCTTGTATATATTTTTTGCCCACAGGCTGCCGTCCCCGCATCCAAGCTCAAGTATCTTTGAATCATTAGGTATGTCAAGCTGTTCAAAAAACCAAGGCATCCAGCCATGCTTGTTGGTGCTGTAAAGTTCATGTATGCTTATTCTAGCCCTTAAGTTTGAAGCATTTTCATACTGCTTCATCCAATTATTATCCATATTTACAACATTTATTATATTGATTATCTTATCCCAGTCAACCGCATCCCTCGCTTCCTGCACGGCAAGTGCCTCGTCGATAGCATTTGCAACCATCTTCATATGATGTATCTTCTTGCCGATTATCTCCCGCTGTATCTCCAACGATTTTCTAAAACCACTTTCACTGACATCATATTTTATTATATCTGAGATCTCATTTAAGGATAAACCTATAAATTTCAAGGTCAATATTTTTTGAAGCTTTGCAAAATCCTCCCTGCTGTAATACCTTCGGCCGAACGCATCCGTACTTGACGGCTTCAGCAAGCCGATCCTATCATAGTATCTCAGCGTCCTGCCTGTAACAGCGGCCTTCTTTGCAAATTCTCCTATTCCAAAAAGATCGGCCTTTTCCAATGCAATCACCTCATAGAATACATTTTAGCACTTTACGTAACGTCAAGTGCAATAGTTTTTTGATGGAAAATCTAAAACATCTATTTTTGCATAAAAAAAAGCAGATTACTCTGCTCTATCTGAGTTCTCTATATTCAGCTGGCCGAAAACCACGCTCGCCTTTATCGGAACAAAAGGCTCGCCCTCTCTATAAGCTTTCGTCTTATACGTATGATCGCCGAAATTTATCGATGTTCCATCCGGAAAATTGGCACTTCCAAAAGCCGAGTCCACTTTTACAACAGCAGGAATGGATTGGTCTATCATAATCCGTCCGCTTGCGAATATAGTGTTTACCTCTATATTTTTATTTTCGCCTATTTCGCTTTCATCGGTCAGATTTATTATGCCGTTTCCAAATATTATATTGTATTCATTATTAACGCTTGTAACGTCAAGACTGCCATCTGAAAATATTATTTCCCTTCCACTTTTAATTCCAAACCTGCCCAGTGCAATCACCAATCCTAAATATATGAGCACGACTCCCAGAAGTATCCTTATCACAGGTACATTGATATGAAACAAATATTTTGCCATCAAAGTAATTCCAGCGATTATAAACAAAAGTCCCCAGAAAAGCTCCATAGATATCCTCATACATCAACCTCCTAAATATTATATATTAATATTATTCCATACGCTTTATAAATATCCTATCCACTCTTGACAATATTATTTCATTTGCCCAAACGGTTTTCAATAACAATTTACTGCAATATGAATCATTTTTAAAATAACCAATTACCAAATTTGAAGCCGGCCCTTTTTATTGCCTCATCATGCCTTTGATGGTTATTTAAAGATGCATTGACATAATCCTCTCATGGAAATGATTATGTCAACTATTATATAATTTTATTAAGCTATATTTAAAA
>CALCDS010000116.1 GCA_937900065.1 uncultured Clostridiaceae bacterium
TGTTTAACATAACCTTAATTCAATGCCGGTTCTATGAATTTTTTGTAATTCATCAATTTAATATAATAGTCAAGTTTGGACTGCAAATATGCATTCTGTGCACTTTCAGCATTCTGATTCGATTTTTCATATTCCAGAATCGTAATAAGTCCGTTATCATATTTTACCTTCGAGGCATCGGAAAGCTTTGAGTCATATTCATAATCAAGCCTTTTGGCCTCAAGCACATCCTTTGAATTCAATAAATCATTGTAATCCGAGAGCACTTTAAGTTCAACATTTTTCTTTTCGTCATCTATATCATACTGCAGCGATATCAGCTGATCCTTGTATGCATCCTCTTGATATTCGGTTGCATCATCATACTGCTCATGCACGATCTTCCTCTCTTCAACTATGCTCATCACCGAATGGCTCAATTCGGGAAGCTTGTCTGCAATTTCATTTATATCCTTTATATCTAAAGTTTCATCCGGTATATTTTCCTCGGAAAGCACAAGCTTTTGGTCTATATCGTCTCCCATCTCGATATTGAGATCCATTATCGCATTGTCCCTCTCGTTTTCAAGATCGATAAGTTCAGATTGTGCTGTGGATATATTCATCTCACATGTTATCAGGGAAGACATTACATCTCTGCCAACTTCGATTTCTTTTTTCTTGGACACATATTCCTTATTTAAAGTGTCTATGATATCCTTCTTGAGGGCAACCTGCTTTTGCAGTATCAATATCTGATGATAGAGCCTTGTGGTTTCAATCTCTATGTTCTTTTTAGTATCTTCAAGCTCCCATTTTAAATCTTCAAGATCTTTTTCATTCCGTGCTTCAGTAGCGTCGTCGGTTTTCTCATGGCTCTTGTCTTCTGCGATATCGATCCTCTCATTCAAAAGGCTTAAATCCATATTTTTGGACAATGCCGTGCTGACAGCGGTCTTCAACTCTATCTGCTTTGTGCTGTCATCCGCGAAAGCCGAAATCGGACTCAAAGAAAAAATAAAAACAAACATGCTGCATAGCAGCAATAATTTTTTGTACATATCAGTTACCCCCCATCTTTGTTGAAACGCTGCCCTCAGCAGTGTTGCTGTACTGAGGCCCTATTTTAGATGCATACTCAAGCTTTAGTAGCGAATCATAATAATCTCTTCTTGCCGATATTATATTGTCTTGAGCATTGTCATATGCAGCTTCGGTATCTAAAAGCTGTGTCTTTGTAACATAGCCAAGTTCATGATATAGCTTCATGGATTTATAATTTTCACTCAAGCTCTTTTCCTTCTCCTGTGCAATCTCAAGGGCCTTTTTCTTTTTCAAGGCATCGGCATATCCTGTCTTTATATCCTTGTTCACACTGTTCTGTGCCTCTTTCAATGATATCTCGCTCTCGTGAACCGATAATTTCATGCTTTTATATTCATCTGAAGATTCTCCCATATAATCCCCGGTTATATCGAGTTCTTTTTGTTTGGTCCTTAAATCTATTTTAGCGGCTATTATTTCAGAGCGGTTCTCAAGCGCTTCATTCAGATATGAATAATAACTTTGCAGATCTTTTTCGTATCCGTTGTAGGGTTCAAGATTTATCGAAGTTGCAAGGCTTATTCCCATCATCTTTTTGAGCGACATGGATATGTTATCTATGTTCCTGTTTATTTTATCTATGTCGAACTTCATGTTTTTAAATTCTTTCTCGGATTCCAGTCTCTCAATTTCGGAAATCAGGCCATATTTATATTTCATCATATCGCCTTCATATTCCTTCTGCTTGTTCTCATAAAGCTCCCCCTGCAGTTTAGAGGCATCATTCAGGCTTGATATTTGAGAATAAAGAAGCTTTGCCCCCACCTCGACCCCGTTCTCGGCGGCCTGTCTGTTTATGCTCAGGCTATCGATTGAAGCGTCAAGGTCATATATTGCAAAGTCATATGGTTGTATTATCTTGTTGTATTCTCCCTTTTTGCTCAAGTCATATGAATTTATTCCAAAGGAAATCAAGACTGCCTGAGCGCCCGCCATCTGAGCGTTCAAACCGGCCAGCTTATTGTTTTCCTCGTCAAGCTTGGCCTGAATTTCGGCTGCCTTATCACTATACAAAGGATCTAAAGGATCCAAAGACTTAAGCTGCTGATTCAGTTCTGCAATGTTTGTTTGGCTTTGCTGCATATCGCTTTCAGCCGTTTTACAGATCTCTATGCTGTCCTCTATTGTTTTCTTTATTTTTCTGATTCCGCTTCTTTGAGAATCCAGCTCCTTTACCTTATAGTCTATTTTCTTGAGCTCGCTGCTGTTTTTTTTGGAAAGCTCGACCGCATCATCTATTGAAATAAACTCCTTTGGTTCTTCCACCCCATATGCGGTGACCCCGGGAAAAAAAGCAGTAAAAAAAGAGGAAAAAAATAAAGCTGCGGTCAATGTCCTAATCAAAAATCCATTTCTTCTCATCGATTCTCCTCCCCCAAATTAATACAGGTTGATATTTCCTGTACATTTAAATATAGACGTAATATTTTTTTAAATGACTTAGTAAATAATAATAATTTTAGCGTTTACCATATATACCGTATTTGAGTATCTCAACATATTTATTGAACTCTTCAACAAGCTCTTCCAAATCATTGAAAACTTCATCAGCCTTCCCTTTGCTGTATGCTTTGATAAACTTATGGGAAACCCCGTCAAGGCAGAACATCATTATCTCAATCGCCTTATCGGGATCTATTCCCTTTCTGAAGTTTGAAGTGTCCACGCCATCTGAAAATATAATGGGCAAATATTTGGTATAGAGTTCATTATACTTTTCAGTCAAATCTTTTTCAAGCTCTTTGGGCATATCGGCTATTGCCTTAAAAGTAAGCCTGGACATCATAGGATTTTGATATACCATCTTGATTTTCTGCATGCTTATCCAAACCAAGCGGTCAAACAGGTCCGACGGCTGTTCGGACCTGTTTGACAAGTATTTGCCTATAAGATATTCAGCCGAATAATTGAACATGTACATGAAAAGATTTTTCTTGCTTTCAAAATAATAAAAAAGCGTACCTTTTGAAATCCCGGCATTCTTAACGATAACATTTGTGGATGCATTCTCATATCCGTTCAATGCAAATTCCTTTATGCACGCATCTATTATCCTCTTTCTTTTCTCTTCAGGCAAACTTTCAAACGATTTATCATTCAAAAATTTTCTCTCCCTTTAATTCAGGCCGCATCAAACAAACATCATTCAACGCAG
>CALCDS010000117.1 GCA_937900065.1 uncultured Clostridiaceae bacterium
TAAACCTTATATTTATTGATTGGCAGGTTGAATTTTTTTGCTAATTACTATATATTAAAATTAATATCCAGATATTAAACAGCTTGCAGATAAGTATATGTATAAATGTGGTTTAAAATGCAGTATCTATGAGAATAATAATAAAGGAGGTGTACTTATTGTTAAATAAATTGTTAAGAGGGTTGCTTACCATATGCGGTCTAATACTTGGCTATGCACTGGCCGGTCCTCTGGTAACAACAGGTTTTGTAGAAAATGTATTAAAAATACAGCATAGTGATGTTCTGGTATATGTTTTGGTTACTCTTTTGGGCGGAATCATATTGTTTATTATTTCACCGTTAATCGTTAAACTGGTGTGGGAACTGTCCGAAGTGATTGAAAATGCCACACAGAAGATGCCGATTAACGATATCTTGCTTGCAGTTTTCGGTTTAATAATAGGACTTATTGTTGCAAACCTATTTGCTGGACCGCTTAGCAATCTTCCATATGGCATAGGGACGATAATAGTGATAATCCTTAATATAGTTTTAGGCACAATAGGGGCTAATATTGCAATAAAAAGAAAAGAGGAAATGTATAATTTGTTTTTATTTTTCCGTAAGATAGGAAGCAAGCAAAAAGGTGTAAAAGGAGAGCATAAGGTTCAACCTAAAATTTTGGATACGAGCGTGATAATTGACGGCAGGATTTTCGATATATGCCAAACAGAGTTTGTAGAAGGTCCGCTTGTGATTCCAGGATTTGTACTTCAAGAACTAAGACATATAGCAGATTCTTCCGACAGTCTAAAGCGAAACCGAGGAAGAAGGGGCCTTGATATATTGAACAGGATACAAAAAGAGTTAAGCATTCCTGTAGAGATAATAGATAAGGACTTTCCCGAGGCGACTGAAGTTGATACAAAACTCTTAAAGCTTGCTCAAATGTTAGGTGGCAAAGTGGTAACGAATGATTATAATCTCAACAAGGTTGCAGAGTTTCAGGGAGTATCGGTACTTAACATAAATGAGCTTGCTAATGCTGTAAAACCTGTTGTACTGCCGGGCGAAGAGATGGTAGTCCAGGTTATAAAAGACGGTAAGGAAACTGGACAGGGAGTAGCTTATTTAGATGACGGAACTATGATTGTAGTTGACGGAGGAAGAAAATATATAGGAGAAACGATAGGAGTCATAGTTACAAGCGTTTTGCAGACAGCCGCAGGAAGGATGATCTTTGCAAAACCCAAAGCATTGATGGAAAAAGCAGTATAGAAAAATTCCGTCCATCGACGGAATTTTTCTTGATGGCTGGGCGCACCCATAGTGTGTAATACACCGGTTGCACCCTATTTTTATTGAATTGAATGCATTGTCTTTGAATGGTTTGGCGGTGAAAAATGCTATGTTTAAGGGATTAGATGTTAGCGCGATTATAGTTGCTGCTGGAAAAAGCAGAAGGATGGGCAATGGCCTAGATAAGCAGTATATGGCTATAGGAAATATCCCAGTGCTTGCACGTACTCTTATCGCTTTTGAAGGCATAGAATCGATCGATAGAATTGTTCTGGTCGTTGAAGCCGATAAAATAGAATACTGCACTGAAAATATAGTTAAAAAGTATGATATAAATAAAGTTGTTAAGATTGTCCCTGGGGGAGACAAGAGGCAGCAGTCGGTCATGAACGGGCTTGGCTGTATAAAGGATATATCGGGAATTGTTATAACACATGACGGCGCAAGGCCTTTTATAACTTCGAAGATAATAGAAAAGAGCATAGAAGAGGCATATATAAACGGTGCTGCAGTTTGCGCGGTCCCGGTAAAGGATACGATAAAGGTATCTGATTCGAACCTATTCATTAAGGACAATCCTCAAAGGGACAGTTTATATGCGGTTCAAACTCCACAAACATTCAGATATGAGATATTGTATAATGCTCATGTGCAGGCATTGAAGGACGGTTTTACAGGCACTGACGACGCCGTGCTTGTCAGCAGGATAGGAGTAAAGGTAAAATTGTTTGAGGGCTGTTATGAAAATATAAAGATAACGACTCCAGAAGATATATACATAGCTGAAGCTATCTTAAAATACAGGGACCGCACCTTGAAATAGGTTGGCATACCAAAAAGTGGAGGATATCATATGAGATTTGGGATAGGTTATGATGTTCATAGGCTTGTTTTAGGAAGAAAGTTGGTCATTGGAGGGGTAAAGATAGATTACGAGATGGGACTGCTCGGGCATTCGGATGCTGACGTGCTGACCCATGCCGTAATCGATGCACTTCTCGGAGCCGCAGGTTTGGGTGATATAGGCAAGCATTTTCCTGATACGGATGAAAGATACAAAGGCATATACAGCATCGAGCTTTTAAAAAAAGTAGGGAAACTTTTACATTCAAACGGATTTAGCGCAAACAACATCGATGCAACGATAATTGCCCAAAGGCCTAAGATGGCGCCATATATCGATGCTATGAGAGAAAATATATCAGAAGCGCTTTGCATGGATATCGGCCTTGTAAATATAAAAGCTACAACCGAGGAAGGTTTGGGATTTACAGGGAGAGAAGAAGGAATATCATCTATTGCTGCAGCAAGCATAATTGAAAAATAGAGCTATTTTTGGGCGATATTTTTGTAACGATTGCTTAAAATTGCAAAAAGCTTTTGAATGAAATATTTCAGTGGTATAATTATATAAATTTGGTGTTGAATTATAATAATCTTGGGAGGCAAATACATGCTCTTGGGGACGGCGGTAGATGCACTATCGATAATCATAGGAGGAATGATAGGATTCTTATTAAAAAGCGGTATCCAAAAAAGGTATGATGATATTATAGTGAACGGCATAGGACTCTGTGTGATTCTGATAGGCGTGCAAGGCGCCTTGAAAGTTACAAATATGCTGCTGATCATAATATCTGTTGTTATAGGCGGTATAATAGGAGAATTTATAGATATAGAGTGTTACTTAAAAAAATTGGGTGACGGCATAGAAAATAAGCTTAAAGGGCGTGGAGGAAAAATCTCCGAAGGATTCATAACATCAAGCCTTTTGTTCTGTGTTGGAGCAATGGCTATAGTTGGTTCGCTTGAGAGTGGACTTACAGGCAATAATAAAATGCTTTTCACAAAGTCTGTGCTCGACGGTGTGTCTGCTATAGTATTGACCTCTTCGCTTGGTGCGGGAGTTTTGATATCTTCGGTTTCGGTATTTGTTTATCAAGGTTTGATTACAGTTGCAGCTTCATTTATAAAAACCGTTATGACAAAAGCTGTAATAAATGATATGACAGCTATAGGGAGCCTGCTTATAATCGGGCTCGGCTTTAATATGCTTGGCATTGCAAAGATGAAAATAGCAAACTTGCTGCCCGGCATTTTTATACCTGTTGTATATCAGATAATAATAGGAATACTAAAATAATGTACTGATTGTCAGATTAAAAATTGCGGAAATAATCAATGAAATCATTCCATTTTATATTAGGGAAATTTTTGATTTTAGCTCTGTTAAACAAAGACGTTGATTTTTTGAGCAATCTTAAGTGAGATGTGAGCGAGATGCTCAAAAATCAACATTAACTTTAACATAGCCTTGATTTTAAAGCGGACTAAGTATAGAAGGGGGTATAGCTTTGGGAATCAAAATCTATAATACTATGACAAGGTCAAAGGAAGAATTCGTGCCGTTAAAGCCCGGTGAGGTTTCAATGTATGTATGCGGCCCTACCGTGTATAATTATATCCATATCGGGAATGCCAGGACATTCATCTCTTTTGATACGATTCGAAAATATTTCGAATACAGGGGATACAAAGTAAATTATATACAGAATTTTACCGATATAGATGACAAGATGATAAAGAGGGCCAATGAGGATGGAATATCGGTAAAGGAACTTGGAGACAAGTTTATAGGTGAATATTTCAAGGATGCCGATGCCTTGGGCCTTAAAAGGGCGACCGTTCACCCGAGGGCTACCGAATTGATAGACGATATAATCGATTTTATTAAGGATCTTGAAAATAAGGGCTATGCATATAACATCAATGGCGATGTATATTTTGATACTACAAAGTTTAAGGATTACGGCAAACTATCTAATCAAAGGATCGATGATCTGGAAGCCGGAGCCAGGATAGATATAAATGAAACAAAGCACAATCCAATGGACTTTGCGCTTTGGAAGGGGCAAAAGCCGGGGGAGCCAGGCTGGGAGAGTCCATGGGGAGTTGGCAGGCCGGGATGGCATATCGAGTGCTCTGTTATGGCTACAAAGTTTCTCGGCGAAACCATTGACATACATGGAGGAGGTTCGGATCTTATCTTTCCGCATCATGAAAATGAGGTCGCACAGAGTGAAGCAAGATCCGGGAAACCATTTGCCAGATATTGGATGCATACGGCTTTTTTAAATATAAATAATCAAAAGATGTCAAAGTCACTTAATAATTTCTTTACAACAAGGGAAGTGCTTCAGAAATATGATCCTGAAGTGATAAGGTTTTTTATGCTTTCAGGGCATTACAGGACTCCTTTAAATTTCAGTCCTGATTTGCTGGAGCAGGCAAAGTCCGGTCTTGAAAGATTTTATAATTCGATCCATAATCTCGAGTATCTGCTTAAAGGCGCCAAAGATAAAGATATGAGCGATACTGAAAGGGAATTATATGACAGGATAGATACGTATGAGGATAAGTTCATTGAAGCGATGGATGATGATTTTAATACAGCTGACGCTATATCGGTGATATTTGATCTTGTAAAAGACGTAAACACGAATTTAAATGCTGATAGTCCTAAAGTACTTGTGCAAAAGGCTCTCAAAAAGATCAGAGATTTAGGAAAACCCCTTACATTGCTGCAGAAATCGACCATGGGCAAGCTTGATGATGAGGTTCAAAAGCTGATAGAAAAAAGGCAGGAGGCCAGGAAAGAAAAGAATTGGGCTCTTGCCGATAAAGTAAGGGATGAACTAAAAGCCAAAGGCATTGAACTTCAGGATACTCCCCAAGGAGTAAAGTGGAGAAAAATATAAATACCATTGCGTCCTAAACTCAAAACGCTGCGCTTTTTTGGCGCAGCGTTTTGGAATTTCATT
>CALCDS010000118.1 GCA_937900065.1 uncultured Clostridiaceae bacterium
AAGGAATTGTTTCATAAAAATGAAGGCTATATCCCGCTTGAGCATTTTCCTGGGGAATCCCAGGTGGACTTTGGTGAAGCCGATTTTTATGAAAATGGGAGGCTGTACAATGGCTCATACTTAAATGTTTCCTTCCCATACAGCAATGCTGGATTAACACAGCTTTTTAAAGGAGAAAACTTGGAATGCCTACTTGAAGGGTTGAAAACAATATTTGATCATATTGGAGGAGTACCTTTTAAATTATGGTTTGATAATACAAAAACAATAGTGACTAAAATCCTTATGAACAAAGATAGAAAAATTACAGCCGATTTTCTGAAGTTCAAACAGCATTATGGCTTTGACATGGTATTTTGTAATCTAAATGCAGGACATGAAAAAGGAAGTGTAGAGTGTAAAGTAGGATATCACCGCAGAAATTTTCTTGCGCCACCTCCAAGATTTGAAAGGCTTAAAGACTTCAATAAAAAGCTTTTAGAAACATGTGATGATGACAGGAAAAGAGAACATTACAGGAAAAATGCTATGATAGATGAACTGTTTAAAGAGGATTTAAAGCGGCTTCTATGCCTTCCAAATAATGAATATGAAGTATGTAAATATGTTACTGTGAAGACCGATAAATGCGGCAGGTTTTATCTCAATGAAGGCATGCATGAATATTCGTCAGCTCCCAAATATTCACAGGCCCGTATAAACGTAAAAATAACTGCATATGAGGTCATCCCACTTGATGAAAACAATAGGGAAATAGTGAGACACAATCGTATGTATGGAAATTACAAACAGCAGCATATGGAATGGCTTCCCTATCTTACACAGCTTGCAAGAAAACCTAAAGCGCTTAAATATACCGGCATATATGGGATGATGCCTGATCCATTAAAACAGTACCTCGATGAATGTAAAAAAAGTGAATGTGGGAGTATATTACATACAATTGCAAAATTAACTGAAACAGATGGATTTGATCATGCAGTGAAGACAGTAACAGAAGCTTTGAAGCACAATGTTCATGATGCCGACAGTGTTATTGCAATACACAATCGTTTAGTTAATATACTTCCTGAACTTAAACTTGTTAAGATACCAAAAGGGGTACCAGAGCTTAAAAAATGCATTAATAAAGCATCAGTTTATGATTCACTACTGATAAAGGATGGTGAGCATAAATGATGAAAGATGATATCGCCGCCTGCTGCAGGGCTTTAAAATTGGGACATGGAATAGCTGATAATTGTGAAACAATAAAAGCGGATTCCAACCAGGAATATTTGCTGAAACTTCTGCAGATGGAGATAAAACATAGAGACGAATGCAGGAAAGAAAGGCTTCTTAAAAACGCCAACTTTTATTCAATAAAAACATTCAATGATTATTCTTTTGACGGAATACAGATCCCGCAGGGATTGACTCCGGAAGAAATTAAAAAAGGTACTTTTATTGAAGATAAAAAGAACCTGATTTTATACGGAAATGTCGGTGCAGGCAAGTCGCATATGGCCATTGCGATAGGGGTTGAAGCCTGCAGGAGAGGCCTTAATGTAAAATTCTTCAGGACAGCTGCACTGGTAAACAGGCTCGGCGAAGCAAGAAAAGGAGGTGAGCTTTCAAAGTTTTTAAAAAAGCTAAGTGAAATCGATTTATTAATATGTGATGAATGGGGGTATGTACCGCTTGAGCGTGAGGGTGCACAGCTTTTGTTTCAAGTTATATCGGACTGTTATGAGCAAAGGAGTGTAATTATTACTACCAATCTGGAGTTTAGTCGTTGGGTAGGAATTTTCTACGATGAGCAGATGACTGCAGCTATAATTGATCGTCTTGTGCATCACAGTTATCTACTGGTCTTTGACAGACCAAGCTATCGCCTGCAAAATTCTCTGCTTAAACAATCAAGTTGACATAAGAATTCCCCACCAGTGCCTGGGGAAAAACCTCTGCAAAAGTGAGGAATTTGCTATTGCAAAAAACA
>CALCDS010000119.1 GCA_937900065.1 uncultured Clostridiaceae bacterium
CTGATGGTATAATATTCCTGCTGCCTGAAAGTTATCAGGTAGCACAACAGGTTAAATTATACACAAACATATCAAATCATACAAATGAAGGAAAATAGCTAGACAAAACCGCCACGCTGGTTTTCATGAACTGACCCCAAAAATATCAGATCTTTTTTGTCTGACATTTGGGGTACACTTCAGTTTTTCAGCGTGGTGGTCTTGAACAATCACATATATTTAAGCTCTATTTCCGTTCCTGCCATTTAGCTTATATTTGTCAAACTCCCTGTTGGCCTTCACAAGATCGATCTGGTTTTGAAGCAATTGATTTTGCAAATCTACCAGCTTGTATTTTGATTCGGAAAGCTCCAGCTTTACTTTATCCAGCTCCTTTTGTTTGTTGGCCTTCTCACGCGCAAGGAGCTCGTTTTCCTTATATGCTTTTGCGAGTTCATCATCCTTTTTCATATATTCATCATGCAGGTTCTCATACTTATTCTTCAATGTATCGAACTCTTCGTCAGATTTATCGATTTTCATGAATGCATTTCCACACTGCTCCTGGAGTTTGGCATTCTCTTTCAGCACATTGTTATATTCACGTTTAAGCTCCTCAAGCTGTTTTTCATAGTCTTTGCAGCTTACAGTAATGTTCTCATATTCTTTCTGGCACTTGAAAAGCTCGTTTGTAATGTTAAGCGCTGCCAGCACTGCCGCAAATGTCGGGTTAAATCTTTCATGCTGGTCGTTTATCTTCTTTATCTCATTATCTACATAAGAGGCGATGCTCATTATCTCATCGGCACTCTCTTCTCCTTTTATGATGTATTCGTTTCCATTTATAGTAACAGTAACCTTGTTCGCCATATCATGCACCCCTCGCAGCCAAACGGCATAACATTATAATCAGTCCACTGTAAAATTAAAATTTTTCTTGATTCAAAATGGGCTGTTTTCTATGGCCGTCTACATTGGTTATTTTTATTATAAAGCAAAATATCAATACAAAACTACCTCAATCTTTTGCTGAAGGCATTTAAATTTGTAGTTTGTTTTACTCTTAAAGTAGACAACCTATATGATCTCAACTTTCTTTATAATATTCTTTACGATTTAGTATTTTCCTTCTAATATTGTATAATATATAGCTTTATATTGATTTTTCAATATACCGTCTGCTGCAAATGCCTTTAAAACTCCAATATGGAAAACAACTTATCTATCAGGTTACAGCCTTAATTGTGCACCTAAGTTTGATTCTACTGATTTGATTATTGAATCATGCACCTTGTTGACTTCATCATCCTTCAGCGTCCTGCAATCTGATCTGTAAATGATAGAGTAAGCAATGCTTTTTTTGCCTTCAGGTATCTGTTTGCCCTCATAAACATCGAAAAGCTTTATGCTCTCGATCAGATTGCCTCCCTTTTCCCTTATTATATCCTCGATTTCCGATGCCATAATGTTTCTGTCAACCAATAATGCCATATCCCTCTCAATCGAAGGATACTTTGGAAGAGGTTTGAAATGCTTATCAAGTTCAGATAGACTCACTATTTCATCAAAATCCAGTTCACAGATATATACATGCTTTGGTATGTCAAATCTTTCGATTATATCCGGGTGTATCTCGCCGACTATACCTATATTTTTTCGCTTAACCTCTAGTTTTGCAGTCTTGCCGGGATGGAATGTAGCATTATCAGATTCCCTTTTGAATTCATATTTTCTAATTCCAAGGCTTTGAAGCAGCAATTCAATGCATCCTTTTATATCATAAAAATCACAATCCCCATACATCCCTATCACAAGCATATTCTTCTCTTCAGGAAGTTTGGAAATTTTATCATCCAAAGGCCAGTAAACCCTTCCAAGCTCAAAGAAACCTGCGCTCTCTATCTTTTTGCTGTAATTTCTTGCTATGACCTCAAGCATGCTCGGGATAAGCGTGGTCCTCATTATGCTTAAATCCCTGCCTAATGGGTTTAATATGGTTATTGTATTTCTCAGGGCGCTGTTTTTAGGGATGTTTATCTTATCAAAATCATCGGGGCTTACGATTGAATATGTTATTGTTTCATAAAGCCCTGAACCTGTAAGTATATCCCTTGCAATACCCTCTATCTTCTGCTCACGGTTCAAGCCGCCTTCCAAAGCTTCACCCTTGATCCTCGTCGATTCTATATTATTGTATCCGTATATCCTCGCTATTTCCTCGGCTATATCTTCTTCAAGCTCTATATCAGCTCTAAACGTAGGTATGACGGCTTTCATCACGTCCTTATCCTTATCCACGACATCGATTTTCAGGCTTTCAAGTATTGAAACCATTTTATCTTTTGGTATATCTGTTCCCAAAAATCTATTTATCCTGTCAGGTGATATATCGACTGTCCAGGGCCTAAGCTCATTATCGTAATTATCCACTACTCCTGATACCACTTCTCCGGCTTTAAGCTCTACGACAAGTTCGGCTGCTCTGTTTAAAGCATCCAAAGCAATATTCGGATCGATCCCTTTCTCAAACCTTGAAGAAGCTTCGGTCCTGAATCCTAATTTTTTGGATGTCAACCTCACTGACGTTCCATTGAAATTGGCTGTTTCAAACAATATGTTGCTGGATTTTTCCGTAACCTCGGAATCCTCGCCTCCCATGACACCTGCAACGACCAGAGGTTTTTCAGGATCGGCAATCACAAGCATTGAATTGTCAAGCTTTCTGTCCTTTCCATCAAGCGTCTTAAGATTTTCACCGTCCTTTGCCCTTCTTACGATTATCTTCTTTCCTGAAATCTTGTCATAGTCAAATGCATGAAGAGGCTGGCCGTATTCAAGCATTACATAATTGGTTATATCGACTATATTGTTTATGGGCCTTACTCCGGCATCCTTTAACCTTTCCTTCATCCAGTCAGGTGATTCTTCAATTTTTACATTTCTGACAATCCTTACGCCATATCTTGTGCACAAATCCTTTGCCTTTATTTCAACATCTATAAAATCATTGACATCCTGGCCATTCTCTTTGACATGTATTTCAGGGATGCTCAATGGCCTGTTGAAAGTAACAGAGGCTTCCCTTGCCATCCCTATCATGCTGAGGCAATCCGGCCTGTTGGAAGTTATCTCAAAATCTATGACTGCATTTCCTAAATTGAGAACATCCTTTATGTCAACTCCGACTTTAGTATCTTCAGGAAGTATATAAATGCCTGCGGCAGCATTTGGCACATATTCTCCAAGACCGAGTTCAGCTGCTGAACAAAGCATGCCGTTTGATTCAAGTCCTCTCAGTTTCCCTCTTTTTATCTTGACTCCTCCTGGAAGTTTGGAACCATGAAGTGCCACAGGGACTATCTGCCCTTCTCTGACATTATCGGCGCCGGTTATTATCTGTATGGTCTCACTTCCAACATCCATCTGGCACACAACTAATTTTTCAGCATTCGGATGTTTTTCGATCTTGACTATCCTGCCTGTCACAACATTTTCTATTTCCTTGCCGGTTTCTATTACTTCCTCGACCTTTGAGCCTGACATCGTCATTCTATCGGCAAACTCTTGCGGATCTATATCATCAATCTTTACATATTCATTCAACCATTTTAAAGGTACAAGCATTTTTTCTCCTCCTTTAGTTGGGGACATTTCTCGATGGGATATAACACACATCTGTTTAATATAACCAGGTAAGAAAAGTGTCCCCTTTCATTAAAACTGGTTTAAAAATCTGATATCATTTTCATAGAAAAGCCTTATATCGTTGATTCCGTATTTGATCATGGCCACTCTCTCAAGTCCTACTCCAAATGCAAAACCGCTGTATTTTCTGTGATCTATTTTGCAAAATTCAAGCACCTTAGGATGCACCATGCCGCAGCCCAGTATCTCAACCCAACCCGTGCCTTTGCAAACGCTGCAACCTGCCCCTTTGCAAACGCTGCAGCTTACATCTAGTTCCGCACTTGGCTCGGTGAAGTTGAAATGATGGGGCCTGAATTTGGTTTTTGTATCCTCTCCAAACAATTTTCTTGCAAATATATCCAATGTGCCCTTTAAATTGCCCATTGTTATGCCATCATCCACAACCAGACCTTCTATCTGCGTAAACACAGGAGAATGTGACGCATCAGGCGTATCAGACCTGTAAACCCTTCCCGGCACTATTATCCTTATAGGCGGTTTGTTCTTCTCCATATACCTTGCCTGCATAGGGGATGTCTGTGTCCTTAAAAGCACTTCGTCATTTATATAAAATGTATCCTGCACATCTCTTGCCGGATGGTTTTTTGGGATATTCATAGCTTCAAAATTATAATAATCCAGTTCGACTTCGGGACCTTCGACCACCAAAAATCCCATTCCCGTAAAAATCTCCTTAATTTCATCAAGCACTATGGTAAGGGGATGTCTTGCACCTCTATTTTTAATCCTTCCCGGCATAGATATATCGATTATTTCGCTCTTTAACTTTTCATGCCTCTCTCTTTCCTTCACTGATTCCAATGCCTCATTTATGAGTTCTTCGATTTCAGACCTTATTTCATTTGCCAGTTTTCCTATTACAGGCCTCTCCTCACTGTCAAGCGACCCCATACCCCTCAGTATGGCAGTCAAGCTTCCTTTTTTGCCCAGATACTTTACTCTGACATTATCAAGCTCTATTGCATTCGATGCTTTTTTTATATCCTCTGATGCTTCTTTTTTGATTTTCAGCAGCTGGTCTCTCATCATCATTCTCCTTCCTTATTTTATCGATTCTTAAAGGTATTAAAAAAACTCCATCCACAGCAAGGGACGGAGTTTATTCCGCGGTACCACCCAAATTGGCAAAACCCGACTTTATCTCATAACGGGAGTTCCGTCAAGGCCTAATATCATTTCAGCCTTGAAGTTCAGGAGCGAACTCTTCGCATTTCCTTATCCTAAAGCCGCTCTCAGTCATCGGCGGCAATTCCCTGTAGGAAAGAAATACTACTCCTCTCCATCATTACCATACTATATAACGAGGCGGTACATATCCCACACTTGTGGTGGCATCTGCCGCTTCATTTCCAGGCAAGGCTTTTTTGCCTCGCTCTAGCGCACTAAATATAAAAAAATTCTACTGATACAATATAATATACTGAATTATAACATATTGAAACGTTTTGTCAATGCTTAACAAATCATAGCTTCCCATGCATTTGTATCCTTTTTCTTACGACCTCAAACATCAATATGCCCCCGGCCACAGCTGCATTCAATGATTCAGCCATGCCTGGCATCGGTATCTTTATCAGCCTGTCAGCTTTCATTATCATTTCAGAATCTGCACCCTTTGCCTCATTGCCTATAACTATCACAGTCTTACCAGCGTATGATTCCTGGTAATAGGCACTGTTCCCTTCAAGGCTTGATACATATATGGTAAAGCCCTTTGCCTTCATTGTATCTATCACATCATATATATCAGGTACCGATATCACAGGAACATGAAAGATGGAACCCATAGTAGAGCGAAGCACCTTCGGGCTGTATGGGTCCACTGTTCCTTGAGATAAAACGACGCCCTCGGCACCTGCGGCATCGGCAGTTCTGATTATTGTGCCGAGATTTCCGGGATCCTGCAGCCTATCTGCTATTATCAAAAAATCTTTGCTGTCAATCAGCCATTTTAAATCAACATTTGGTTTCTCAACAATTGCAACAATCCCCTGGGGTGTTTCAGTGCCGCATAGTTCCTCCACCAATCCGCTTTTGGTCGTATAAAACTTTATATCCTTTTTAAATGCGGTCTCCTTCAAAGTCTTTATCCTGTCATTGTCTAATGCTTCCGAGCAAAGGCAATATTCTACATGCGCTTTGGATTCAATCGCCTCTTCAACCGATCTTATGCCTTCGATCACAAACCGGTTGTTCTGCTGCCTGTATTTTTTTATTTTTAATTTTCTGCTCTGCTTAACAATATTGTTTTCTCTGCTCTCGATCCTATCCAACGGCATCACCCCTTCAGGGTATGATTTCATTCAATCATTATTATATCCAAATATTGACTTTGCTAACAAATATGCATTTGCAAAACACTTAGTGCAGCCTGAACACATCACTTGCCGTCTTTGATCTCGTTAAGCTCCTCATTTCCTCCTATGACCACAATCACATCATCTTTTAAGATAACATCATCTGCTCCAGGAGAAATATTTATATCGCCGTTTCGCTTTATAGCCATAACATTCATGCCATATTTTGAACGCATGTTCAATTCCCTAAGCGACTTTCCTACCCAATCAGGTATGGCCGCTATTTCAGCTATACTGTAATCCGATGATAGTTCAATATAGTCCAGTATATTGGATGAAGCAAGATTGTGGGCAACTCTGGTGCCCATATCCCTTTCAGGGAACACAACCCTGTCCGCTCCTATCTTATAGAGCACTTTGGCATGTATCTCGCTCTGCGCCTTAGCTACCACGTATTTGACACCGAGCTCCTTCACAAGCAATGTCGCCATTATGCTTCCCTGAACATCATCGCCCATTCCAATTACCGCAACATCAAAATTCCTTATTCCTGTTGACTTCAATACGTTTTCATCAGTTCCGTCGGCCTGTACGGCATGGGTAACACTATCAGATATTTCCTGGACCGCAGCTTCAGAAATATCGATCGCAAGAACATCATTGCCCAATGCATAAAGCGTTCTGGCAACGCTGGAACCGAAACGTCCCAATCCGATGACAACAAACTGCTTTGAACTCATATTAATCCTCCTTATCCTATAAGCACTCTTTCCTCAGGGTATTTTACGATAGCACCGCTTTTAAGATTTTTCTGAGCAAAAGCAAAAGCCAGCGTCAGCGGCCCAACCCTGCCGGTATACATAGTCAGTATGATTATAATCCTTCCTATAGATGTCAGCTTTGGTGAAAAACCAAGCGAAAGCCCGACCGTGCCAAAGGCAGATGTGGCCTCATATACCATCTCAACCAATCCTGCACCTTTTTCAGTCAAAGACAACACGAGCACGTCGACTATCAGCAATGCAATACTTATGGCCACAATAGACAGGGCCCTGTATACAAGATCCTTTGGTATCCTCTTTCCTGCAATTTCGGTATCGTCCCTGCCTTTTATCACAGAAATTACAGTCATAACAAGCACCGCGAATGTCGATGTTTTTATTCCTCCACCTGTTGAACCCGGTGACGCGCCTATGTACATAAATATGATTGTAATGATTTTAGATGCAAGGGTCATATTTGTCGTATCCACTGTATTGAACCCTGCCGTCCTTGGCGTGACTGATGCAAAGAATGATGAAAGTATTTTCCCTTTCATTGATAACGGCTTCATAGTGCCCGGGTTATTATACTCCAATATGAAAAACAAGAGTGCACCACCGAATATCAAGATCGCAGTCGTGACCAGCACGACCTTTGTATGAAGTGTAAATCTTTTAAAGTTTCTTGAATTATATATCTCGGATTGCACCACAAATCCTATGCCTCCAATCACGATGAGCGCCATTACCGTAACATTTACTATTACGCTCTCCTGATATGGGATAAGATTCTGGAAATTGCCTACTATATCAAAACCTGCATTGCAATATGCTGAAACTGCGTGAAAAATACCGAACCACAAGCCCTTTACAAAGCCATAGTCGGGTATAAACCTGATGGCAAGCAGCGCAGCACCCGTGGCTTCAATCGCAAACGTGGCCATCAGCGCATACTTGGCAAGCCTCACAAGGCCTTGAAGCGAAAAAGAATTCATTGCTTCCTGAATAACAAGCCTTTCACGCAGCGTAATCTTTCTTCCTAAAAGGATCGCTATAAGCGTCGCAAATGACATAAATCCCAATCCGCCGGTTTCTATCAAAATCATTATCACAAATTGTCCAAATGTGCTCCAATACGTTCCGGTATCAACAACTACAAGTCCGGTAACACATACAGCAGATGTTGAAGTAAAAAGGGCAGTTAAAAACGGCGTAGCTATGCCCGCTGCTGAAGATATCGGCAGCATAAGCAGTAATGCACCCGTAAATATTACCGTTGCAAATCCAAGTGCCAATATTTGCACAGGCGCCAACTTTTTCAGTAGAGATAGAGATATTTTGCTGCCACTTCTCATATGTTCATCCTCCATATTCCTAAATAGGAATAACAGTGCAATAATTTACCATGATACTTTACATTATATCATAAAAATTAATACAGCATGAAGACTGTGCTAAAACTAAATAAAACAAACACTAAAAAACAAAGACCTATTAAATAGGCCTTTATGGTTTACGCTCCAAGTTGTTCTTTTGCGATGTTTACAAGTTCAGTAAATGCTGAGCTGTCATTCACTGCAAGTTCTGCAAGCATTTTGCGGTTCATCTGTACGCCTGCAAGCTTCAAGCCATTCATGAATTTCGAATAGGATAAGCCGTTGGCCCTTGAAGCCGCATTTATCCTGGAAATCCACAGCCTTCTGAAATCCCTCTTTTTCAATCTTCTTCCTACATACGCGCTTCTTAATGATCTCATTACAGCTTCATTAGCCGGTTTAAACAGCTTGCTTTTTGCGCCATAGAAACCTTTTGCAAGCTTCAATATTTTTTTATGCCTTTTCCTGGCATTAATCGCCTTCTTAACTCTTGCCATTTAAAATACCTCCCTCGCTTTAACAAATTCTATTTATATGGTATTAGCTTTCTTACTACCTTTGCTTCAGATTCACTGATATATGCTGGCTTCCTCAGGTTTCTCTTCCTCTTTGTACTTTTTTTAGTCAATATATGGCTTTTATATGCCTTACCTCTTTTTATTTTTCCGCTTTTCGTTATTCTATATCTTTTTGCCGCGCCCCTATGGGTTTTCATTTTTGGCATAATAATTTCCTCCTCTCTTTATTTAGGCCTTTTTAGGTTTCATGACCATTATCATGTTCCTGCCTTCCAGCTTTGCTTCCTTTTCAATATCGCCTACTGCACTGAGCCTTTCTGCAAATTGCTTGAGAAGATTCTGGCCATTCTTGGAATAATCGCTTTGCCTGCCTCTGAACCTTACAGTAACCTTTACTTTGTCCCCATCTTTCAAGAATTTTTCCGCATTCCTGGCTTTTACGCTCATATCATGCTCTTCAATATTAGGGCTAAACCTTATCTCCTTAACATTGATCACTTTTTGATTCTTCCTTGCCTCTCTTTCCTTTTTGGAAAGTTCATACAAGTACTTGCTGTAATCCATCACCTTGCACACAGGCGGCTTTGCCTGTCTGGCTATCATGACAAGATCAAGCTGCTTATTGTCTGCCAGCTCCAAAGCTCTTTTAATAGGAACAATACCCAACTGCTCCCCATTTGAATCGATTAGCCGGACTTCCTTCTCTCTAATCTCTTCATTAATCAGCAATTCTTTACTAATAATTTTCACCTCCATTAATATTTAAAAGGGCACCTTTAATTTAGGTTCTGTTTAACAATGATGTTGATTTTGAGCATCCCGCTCGCTCGGATTGCTCAATAAATCAATATTATGCTTTAACATAACCTCGATTTATTGTTAATTTTATACCCCCCAATTTTAAAACTATCATATAAAAATCAAGCAACAGCTGATTTATATGCCTTCGGCAAAATATCAAGTTAGTTTGTCTTGATATCCCGCTCTATATAATCATAACCACCCGTCAAACGGGTGGTTTGCACTACCCCTATAAGGGGAT
>CALCDS010000120.1 GCA_937900065.1 uncultured Clostridiaceae bacterium
ATATTTTTTATATTATTATAATTTGTTTGTATAAATATTAATAATATGACTCCAACCCGATGCTTCAATAATACTATTTTTATTAATCTCTGGATTAATTTTACATTTTCATCCACATCTTTGTTAAACAGATATTTTGAAATAGACAACTATATATTATTCTTCATTCTTTCAATAATATTGTGCATATGTTTTGCACATATATGCACAATATTATCTATAAGGCATATATAGTATAGCTGTTAAAGTTTTTAAAATATCATAATTTTTCTAATATTACAACATATTGAGCAAATAGCTTAAACATATATCACTTTTTAAAAAGTTGTGGTAATATTTATTTACAGGGATTTTAACAGCTTTTATATATCTTTACCTGTCAATAGGAGGGAATATTGTGAAGGAAAAAGAAAAATACTTTCTAGAAGACCTGCTTAATAGGTACCCCTCGCTCAAGGGTTGTGAAAATGATATCGAAAGTGCTTTTAATCTTATGGCAGACATATTTCAAGCCGGTGGAAAAATGCTTGTATGCGGCAATGGAGGTTCTGCTGCCGATTCCGAACATTTTGTTGGAGAACTGGTAAAAAGCTTTATAAAAAGAAGAGGGCTGCCTCCGGAAGAGAAAAGCAAGTTTGATAGTTTCGGCGAAGATGGAAAATATATAGCATCGAAACTTCAAGGTGCGCTGCCTGCTATATCCATTTCTTTTTTGACAGTATTTGGCACAGCGTATATAAACAGATTTGACCCGGATTTAGTCTTCGCACAACAGGTTTATGGTTTGGGAAATGCTGGGGACTTGCTGTTTGTATTTACTGCTTCAGGCAATTCAGACAACATATACGACGCAGCGATTACTGCAAAAGCAAAGGGAATGAAGGTAATCGCATTGACGGGTGAAAGTAGTGGAAGAGTCGGGGAATACTGTGACGTAATAATAAAAGTACCTGCATTTTTATCATCTGTGGTCCAGGAATATTATCTTCCTGTATACCATACCCTCTCATATATGCTTGAAGAACACTTCTTCGAATAGCATTTAAAACTACCAGGTTAAGATTCTCTTAACCTGGTAGTTTTAAATCCTTTTGTTCAGTATATGCTTTCATTTAAGAATAAAATATATTTCATTACAGAAAATAACTTCAGCATTACTTTAATTCAATCTCTGTCCATGTTTAAGATTTTTTAATATCCCAAACTTTAAAAAATGATAAGTTGAGGTGAAAAGCATGTACTATAATATGATGAAAGGCAAAAATATGAAGAGATGCATGAAGTCAACATGTATTATAGGGGCCATGATTATAGGTTTCAAGCTCGGCTACATGGTTTGCAAAAAGCAAATCAAATCAGCATTGAGTTTATAAACAAAGCTGGATAGTTTGAGGGGATGTTGCTTTTGACTTATTTAAAAGTTATTCTGCAACATTCCCTCCTTCAACCATTCTATTTTGTAAATGCCTGATTGATTATCAGGTCATAAGCTTCCTTTGGTTCCATATCCTTATTTATGATCTTCAAGATACCGCTTTTAGTGGCTTCCATCATTTCATTGGATATATCATCAACATACATTGTTGAATTCTCGTCTGTCATATCAAGATGCTCTAGTATCCTTCCCTTTATTTCATCATCAGAACTTGAATTCACTGATTTAAAGCCTGAAATCCCATTCTTCTTTGCAAGCACCTTTTGTGCTTCCTCGCTGAACAGGAAATTTAAGAACTCCATCGTCTCTTTGGGGTGAGCGCTCTTCTTATTTACCGTTATCACATGGACAGCCGTAGCGCTTATTTTCGATTCAGGAGACGATACAAATTCTATAGGACTTTCAAAAACGCCATAATCGAAGCCTTTTGGCATAACATCCTCAATCTTTTTCGATGCCCATGAACCCATTGGAAATATGGCGGCTCTTCCATTCACAAATTCATTGACCGATTGAGCATAATCGATATCTTCAACTTTGCTGCTTATTGCTCCTGCCCTTACCAGATCATAAAATATATCTAAAGCATCTTCAGCGCCATTTAGATTTTCAAACTCTGCCTTCTCTCCGCTTCCATATGCTTTGGCAAGCTTTTCAGTGTTTATGGTCTGAACAGATATTGCCCCAAATGCTATATCTGCCGACCAGGCATCCTTTGCACCTATGATTATAGGATACCTGACATACCTTTTAAGCTTTTTGCATGCATCCAAAAGCTCGTCCATATTTTTGGGTTCATCGATTCCGGCATTTTTAAAAACTTTCTTATTATAATACCATTCCACAGTATACGGCAGGTCGCCGATTCCATAATACTTTCCATCATATTTACCGTATCCAAGGCTTACGCCATAGTATTTATCCTTCAATCCGGCAGTATCGATCCATTCTGAAATATCTTTTATATAGCCCTTATTAATGTAATCTATCATTTTAGTCCTTTGCAGTCCCATTATGTCGGGCCCTTTTCCACCTTTAAGAGCGTCATCTAAAGCCGCATCATATCCATTTGCAGTAGCCATCAGATTTATTTTTATATTTTTATGGCTTTCTTCAAACATGCCTATTATTTCCTTATAAGCATCTGCTTCAGCCCCTTCTTCAAGAAAGGTCGAAAATTTTATAGTCACTTCTTTGTCCTTTCCATCGATGCCTCCCTTACAAGATGAAAGTATAATCGAGATAGATATAATCAACGCCGTATATAGAAATGCTTTTTTCATATGGTCCTCCCTTTTTAACTGTATTCTTAAATATTATAATATTTAACGCCTGATTTTTAAAGCTATTTCTTATACTATGTCCGTCAGTCGATATGTTACGAAATATCATTTAATATGACCTTGACATAAAAAACACTCCGGATATGATGAGCAATGTCCCTATTATTTTAAATGCACCTATGCTTTCATTGAGAAACAGCTTTGAAAGTATCATTGTAAATATATAGCCTATGCCGACCATTGGGTAGGCATAGCTTAACTGGTTTTTGGAAATCACCGAGAGCCACAGTATGGAACTCAATGCAAAAAGTATGAATCCCATAAAGATAGAAGGTGTAAATATTATTGAAAACAACTGCTTGAAAGCGCCTAGTACGCTTACTTGGCCATAGCTTTTCATTCCCACTCGAAGTAAAAATTGCCCGAAAGCTCCCAGTATAACCGATGTTAAAATGAGTATAAAGTTAAGCATTTTCATTTCCCCTTTGCGTCAGCTAAAATAGAAGCATTATCCACACGATCTTTATATCTTTTCAGCCTGTAAATCAGCATGAAATACCTCTTTATCGTTTCAGCGATTCTCATTTTGCTCTTCCCCTTTTTAAGATCATATCTCAATATAAGAGGCTCCTCGGCTATGTTCAAACCTGCAAGATGCATCTTTATCAATATTTCAGCCATGCATGTAAAGCCTTTTTCCTCTATGAACCGTTCTTTATATAAAGTCATACCCTTTCTCACGGCTTCGGCGCTGTAAGCTCTATATCCGCATGTATAATCCTTCACACCGGGTATATTTAAGAAAAGCGACAATAGGATATTTGCACCGGCACTGCAAAGTTTCCTAAGAAATGAAAGCCCAATCTCTTCTCCCCCTTTAGCGTATCTTGATGCGACCACCACATCAAAACCATTGTCAAGCAAGATGAGCATCCTGGGAATGAGTGACGGGTCATGGGTATTGTCGGCATCCATTGCTACAAGCACATCGTCGTCGCTGCAGTTTTTGAAAAAATATGAAAATGCGGTATTCATGGCTTCACCAAGCCCCATGTTGTATTCATGGTTTAATATAGTAATATTGAGCCTATCCTTCCACATCTCTGCCACATCGCCGGTGCGGTCGGTTGACCCGTCATTTATTACGATCACATTTACATCCTCATATTTTCCATGCAATGCTTTTTTTATAGAATCAAAAAGATATGGCAGTGCTTTTTCTTCATTGAAGCTTGGAAGCATTATAAAAAGTTTCATTATTTTATTCCTCCTTCATAAGCTTTCTCTAATATTATTTGTAAAATGCGGTCATATATTTATAGTAGAGGGCATTATTTAAAATAAGCATCTTAAAATCAGAAATTGCCTTAAGGCAAGGCAGGCCGATATCATAAACCTGCCGGCTATTTTAAATTAGGCCATGTCAGTCAAATGCGTTGATCTTTGAAGTTTAAAGCCGTTTTAAACTACAAGCTTATCGGGAGTGATAAACATGAAGATATTATTTTTTGCATATAAAAAATTCAGTTCGCTGATAGTTTTTTCGTTCTTCATCATTATATTGACAGTGATATGCATTTCAGCATTAAGGCTTCTTGTGGTACCTGATACGATTTTTACAATGAGCAGCACAATAAAAACATATAAAACAATAAACATTGATACCGACGGTAACGGCAGAAAAGATATCATCGATATAAACATAGATGAAGCAAAAAAGGAATACATTGTAAGCATAACAAACGACCGCGGTAAAAAGTTCATGTTGCCGTCGGATTCAAAAGAGAGCATAGGACCATACGTGCCTTACTGGCCGCTTAAAATCACAATAGCAGATATAAACATAGATAAAATACCTGAAATAATAATACAAGTATCCGATACCACCCATGATTTTCCGCTCAATATATTCAGATGGAACGGCAAAAAATACTCAAACGTTCTTTCAGGAAACTATGACGGGATAGCCATAGCCGATTTGACAGGTGATAGAGTACCGGATATCATTGTTGAGAAAACCATACCCGGTACCGGAGAAGTGTACAGCACATTTACCTGGATGGCTGGTTCTTATAGAAAAATAAACACAGATATGAAATCTTCAGTAAGAGGTTATGACAATATACAGACGGTTATAAAATTTTTATCCTCGCCTTTTGAAAAAGAGTTTGCATCTTCAGATGTTTTTAGAAGATGTTTTTCAGAAGAGTGGCAAAAAGATGCCAAAAATGTGGAATACCTAAACAACTTTTCAAAAGATATAGTTGGAATCCAGCTTAAAGATTATATAGGTGAAGAAGTCAAGTATGACAATGGAAAAGACAGGGCCGACAGCTGGAGACTAAGGTACATCGTATTTAGAAAGTTCGGCTCCGAGGTAAAGCTTGAAAATTATACGGCACAGATCATCACTGAAAAATCAGCAAAACCTCCTTTTGATTACAGGATAAAGGATATAACATTTGAAGCATTGGAATAGGCGCTTTATAATCAATCCGTTTTATAATGCTACATTCTTGCCTGTGCTCCACTTTCCACACCTTCCACCCCATCTTGCGCCTATATTGCCGTTGACATATATCTCTACGATCTCGCACATGTTAAAGCATCCGCTGCATTCAAAGCTCTTTGTAGTATAATCAAAATCAACCATATCAAACCCATAAAAGTTCGTGGATTTTTTTCGGCCGGATTCGGTCTTTGCCATCATTGCAGCGCCTATAGCCCCCATCACATCATAGTAAGCCGGCACGTAAATTTCATACCCAAGCTCCCTTTCAAATGCGGCTTTCATTCCTTTATTTGCGGCAACTCCTCCCTGAAATACTATTGGAGGCAATATTTCTTTTCCCTTCCCCACATTGCTTAGATAGTTTCTGACAAGAGCGTCGCAAAGTCCGTTTATTATATCATCCTGGCTGTAGCCAAGCTGTTGTTTATGTATCATATCCGATTCCGCAAACACGGCGCATCTTCCTGCTATCCTCACAGCCATGCTGGATTTCAATGTCCTGTCTCCGAATTCCTCTATCGGTATGTTCATCCTTGAAGCCTGCCTGTCTAAAAAAGAGCCTGTTCCGGCAGCGCAGACCGTATTCATTGCAAAGTCAACGATGATTCCGTCGCGCAGTATTATTATCTTTGAATCCTGACCTCCTATTTCAAACACAGTCTTCGCCTTAGGGCAATATTTTAATGCTGCAATTCCGTGGGAAGTGATTTCATTTTTTACTACATCCGCGCCCACCACCACATCGGCCAGTTGCCGTCCGCTTCCTGTGGTTCCTACCCCGGATATGGGAATATCGCCTAAATGCTGTTTTAAAAGTGCCATGCCGCTTTTAATAGCGTCGACAGGACGGCCCGCGGTCTTTAGATAAAGCTTATCCACCACGGTTTCAGAATCGTCTATGACCACGATATCGGTGCTTACTGAACCGACATCGACTCCCAAATAATAATTCACTCTACTTTAGTCTCCTTTCTTATTCCAAGCATGTCAACGAATGCTTCAAGCCTTGTAATATAACCTGATTCACCGGTCAGCTCATCCAGTACCAATGTCATGATGGGTATTTTTTCATTCCTGGACACTGAAGGCAGTATGCTGCTTGCAACGATTTCAGGCATGCATGAGAACGGAAGCAGCTGTATCAATCCATCGAATCCTTTTCTTGAATAGAGCACTGCATTGCCTATGCACTGCTTTGCATGCCCTCCTATGGCAGTTTTAAGATAATTTTCCGCAGCCTTATCTATGTCTCTCTCACTGTTAAATCCCAAAAGTTTGGAAAACATGTTTGTTTCTATCCATTCGCTCACATTCATTGAACGGTCCACTTCAACTCCCATATCACCCAGCTTCTCCTCTATATATAAATTTACGAACGGCTCAATCACAGTATATATCTCGCCTATGATTCCAACCTTCAATACTTTTCTGTCGGCATCTATCCGCACATCTTTGAGCTTTTTTTTGTTGTCATCAATCACTTTAAATATTTCCCTGGTCCCATGGGCTTTTTCAATTTCTTTTTGATACTCCCCATATATCCTCCTTACCTCTCCCTTTTTAATCTCCCTCGGCCTTATTGCAAACATCATTTTATTCATATCATCCAGCTCTTTTGCTATCCTGTATCCCTTATACAGGGAATCCGCGACTTTATAAACAGGCTTGTTGTTGGTGATTTTCCTGATACGGCTTATAAATCTGCCGATGTCTTCCGACGGAGGATCAAATACGATCATATCCACATCATATCCCATATCCCTTAGTATTTCCTTTTCCAAAATTCCATAATAACCGAACCTGCACGGGCCGCAGCTTCCGGTAATTACTATCGTGTCCGCCCCGTTTTCTATGCTTTGCACATAATTGCCTATGTTCACCTTAAGGGGAAGACAAGCGGTTTCAGGCGAGTATTTGACGCCTATCTGAAGGGTTTTTTTATTACACTCCGGAGGTATAACCACATCCACTCCCAGATCTTCAAAAAAACCTTTTAAAGCGATATATGTTTCACCCATGTGTGGAAACGTTACTTTCATTCTGCTCCCTCCATCTCACCATGTCTAAAAATGCTTCCAGCCTGGTGTTAAAGCCTGCTTCTCCGGTATGCTCATCAAGCACCAGTTTCATATACGGCATATTGCTAGATCTAGCAACCTGCCTTTCAAGATAATCTTCCATAAGCGAGTCGATTCCACAGCAAAACGAGGAAAGATATATAATTCCTTTTACATCAGTACATTTTAAAAGGCTCAAACCTGCTCCCAGGTTTTCCCTGCCTAAAGTCCAAAAATGCCTTTTTGGAAGCTTTGATGCATATTTTCTTATGATGTCATCTTCAATCATTTGAGGTGTTATAATAGAATAACCTTCACGCTGTATTTTCTTTGCTATGTCCATATTGATATAGCTGTCATAGATTACGTAAGGATGCCCTAGAATGGCTATCTTTTCAGGCCTGGGAATGTTTCTATCATGATCTTTTTTCAATGCCGATTCAAAATCTCCGCACTCTTTCAATCTTTTTTCAAATTCATGCTGTTCATGCAATCCATCTCTGAACGCATTCATTATGGCATACCTATCTTTGGTCACAATGCTTCCCGTTTCCATTGCAAAGTCGAAAAGATCTCCATGCTGCCCCCTTAAATTCACGGTTGTATCGATTATTCTGCTCGTTACTTTTATGGAATTTTTTATCATTTCAGGTAGGCCTAAAAATTTAGGACATGTATACTCATGCTTCATTATACTCACGATCCTTGGTATGAATATCGCATCCACTTTTCCATTAAGGCTGTCCACATGGCCGTGGTAAATTTTTACTGGGAGGCATGCCTCATCCGCGCACAGCTTCACTCCGGAATCAAGTACTTTTCGATTTGTAGGGCTTGTTACCACTCCACAATCAAGCTTTTCAAAAAAAGTCTTCCATAATGGATAATATTTAAAATAAAACAATCCTTTGGGAATTCCTATCTTCAATATTACAGCCTCCTGGATATATAAGTCGTCTAATTTAAAAATAAAGCCTTATTAAAAGCATGATGTTGATTTTGAGCATCATGCTTACCTGTTCGCACTTGGATCGCTCAGAAAATCAACATTATACTATATATTTTTGACCTTTGTTCCTTAAAATATACACATTGGAGTTTTATACCTCATTTAGCATTACCTAGTTTAAAGGTTCTGCATTAGCATGATATAAAAAAGCACGGCGCTTCAATTTCAAGCACCGTGCTTTTTTATATCAAACTATCCTCTTTCCACCGAAGATACTTTCCATGAGCTTCCGGATAATTCCAATGTGATCGTTTCAGAACTTTGTCTGGAATTTTTTATATATGTCACCTCGACTATGACCTTTTTCTTTGCAACATCTTTGAAATTTATATCCTGAACCTTGGGCGTAGAAGCTTTCAAAGGCTTTATATTTTTTATAAGCGTATTGTAATAATCAGGGCTGACTATACCGGCCAGCTTATCTGTTTTTTTCATGTGTTCCGCATTTACGAATTCAGTAACTGTTCCTGTAAGACTTATTGCATCATTTTCGGATAAAGCTATGTCCCCTCCGGTTTCCCCGTTTCCCTTAACACCTTCCAGAGGATTTTCACTCTCTCCTATTGGCTTTGTGAGCTTATAGGCCAGATATTCTCCAGCCTTTACCCCGCCATATACGGCAGCCGCAACCAAGCATAATATTATAAGTAAAGCGCGTATCCTTCTGCCTTTCTTTTTCTTTTTATTCATAGCAATACTCCTTTTAGTCAAATATGGTATCAAAAAACTTATGATTATAGCCTTAATTCTTTCCACTATTTTTTAGTCTTGCACTGAACAACCCATATTATTTATTATATTTTTTATGTATGGTAATCCCAGATTGCTATTGCATCTAAAACGCAGCGTCAATATATATTCTATACTATTAGTCAATAAAGGTATAGGCCAGTATGAGGCCAAAGGCGCAAAAAAAATCGGATGCCAATTGGCATCCTGGGGATGGGGGGTTTAAAACAGTAAACTATTTGTTTAATGTTTATTGATATTATCTACTTATTTTAGAATTTTATACATTAAAATCACTTCATAATAAGACAAACTACAAATTTAAATGCCTTTGGCAAAATATCTTTATGTTCCGCTTCGCTGCATAATAAAATTCGATTATCAATTTTCAAAATATGTATTATATATATAATAAAGGAAAGTTTAGTTTGGATATGGCCCAGCCATATTTCACTCAATTTTGAACTTAGGCTCTGTTTAACAGATATGTTGATTTTTTGAGCATCCTCATTTGCCTGTTCACGCTTTTTAAGTTCTAAGGCTTATTGCTCTCGTTCATCAAGAACTTTTGCAACTCGCTTTGCAAAGTCAGCAAAAGTTCTAGGATTCACTTCGGCAATTTCGCCAAGAACTTAGCAAAAACGTTCACATCAGCC
>CALCDS010000121.1 GCA_937900065.1 uncultured Clostridiaceae bacterium
CATCTTTGTTAAACATAATCAAATATTATTATCACGAATCAAGCAGCGGGTTCATAGAATATTATTAATGTATCATTGCAATGGGCAGGAGCATATAATTACATAGATGCAATTGAAAGGAGAATATTGATGAAAGATAATTACATGTATCCAATGTATCATGCTATGGATAATGATGTTGACAGGCCGATGACAGGGGGGATGCCCATGTTAGGATGTCCTATGATGAATCCCATGATGGGGCAGATGATGAATCCTATGATGTCCGGCATGCCTATGATGGGACAGATGACATGCCCCATGATGGGGCAGATGATGAACCCTATGATGGCAGGCTGTCCTATGATGAACCCTATGATGATGGGAATGCCTATGATGGGGCAGATGCCCATGGTGGGCGGCTATCCCATGGTTGCTCCGGATTATACTCCAGAGGAAAAGAAATAATATCGAATATTAAATGAGGGTTATACATGAAAAGCATTAGCATGCATAACCCTCACTTAATATTCAAGCTTTTACGACTTCGACCTTGTTGAACTTTATAAGGTAACCATGTTTGTCTTTAGTGCTTCCCCAAAAGTTATCTAATTTTCTTTTATCTTCATCACCTGCAGCTTTGAATATATTGTGATTTTCAGAATATGGTATAAAGTTGGCTTTTACTTTTCTTAAGCCGTCGATCGTGTACATGAAAACCTGCACTCTTTTTATAGAGCTCAATTCATATATCTCAGTAAACGGACCATAGCTTTTAATAGGCCGCAGATCATTTATGCGTATCGATCCATCGATATTATCATAAAGATACTGTGCTCCGCAGTATTCAGTCATCACCCTATCGTTTTTTATCCTTGCTGCCGGAGCGGTGGGCTTTTTATCTACAGGGTCCGTTTCTTTAGAATCTCTGCCTCCCAAGGGACTTGATTTGCCGGATAGTGAGCTGCTAAAGGATTTATATTTTTGAACTATTCTGTAGCTATTTTCTTTTCGGTTTACTTCTTCATTTCCCGGCAGTGCAAATATGCCCTCATCAAGTGAACCTAAAACCTTACATCCGTTTGCATGATAAAGATGAGAAGTATAAGCTTGTATAAGAGTGTTTATTTCAACCATGCTGTCATTTATATTTTTTTTAAGGTATCTTTTAATCCTTATATTTCTCTTTTTCAGTATATCAACTTTTTTCCTCAGGATGTCGTTTGGGGATATGTCTTTGCCGATATTCCATCCCATTGCAATCACTGAGGTGTCAGGATAGGATTCAATTATGGATTTATCATCTGAAGGAGAGTTTTTATAAGAAAATCCCATATTGCAAAGCTGATCATATAGTTTGATAATCGAGCCTACATATTCTGTATCCATATTAAAGCGTTCTTGATAAGTGAACATATTTCTTGAAGATAGGAGATTATCGAAATCCCTTTTTTCAAGCTTGAAGTTGTCCATATCTTCCTTTTTATTTATATTTTTAATCTTTATATAAAGCATGATCGGCGCATCTATGGATATGGTTGTGATCGTCTTTCTCTTGAGCAGTTCACATAATTCATTGAATTCTAAAGTGTCCATAAAGATGATATTCAAATTATCATTAATGATTGAAATAGTATATTTACCTTCATTGAATGATATACCTGAAAAGTATTTTGACATATTTATCTCCTCATTCTAAACCGGGCAACACATCTGCAGCCACAAATTCTGCAACTGAAAAATCAGGTATGCTTCCTTTCATTTTATTGAATTATCTGTATATATTTTATTTATTCTCCCCCAAGAATGAATTTTCCTTCTTGTTTATAAAAAATATATGCTTTTTATGATATTATATGTGGATTTATATATAATGCCTCTGCAATAAAAGTTTAAGATCTGCAACTAAATCTCC